>CADBLU010000304.1 GCA_902795605.1 uncultured Prevotellaceae bacterium
CATGACATGGCCGGAAATATGTGACCAAAGAGACAAACTCTCAGATATCATACGCATGTATGCTAAAGAGGAGAACAATAATATCATCAAATATGTCACAATGTATTTTTACGACCCGTCTATTTTGGAAAATTGGTCTTTTAGTTACTAAAACGACCGTGGAAGTGTAGACAATTACCTAAACTCCAAATCTCCTAAACTTCTAAACTCCCTAAAGTAGAACAAAAACGAAACTTGAGAAATATGAAAGTGAAAATGATATTGCCTTCCTTGCAGGAAGCCGACAGCCCATATTGGCGCCCCATCAAGTACTCATTGTTCCCGCCATTGGGACTCGCCACGTTGGCTGCCTATTTCCGCGACGACGACGAAGTGGAGATTGTTGACCAGCACGTGGAGAAGTTGACGCTCGACGACAACCCTGATCTTGTCTGCATCCAGGTGTATGTGACCAATGCCTACCGCGCCTACAAGATTGCCGACCACTACCGTCAGCAAGGCACTTATGTGGCCATGGGCGGACTTCACGTCACATCGATGCCCGACGAGGCGGCACAGCATGCCGACACCATCCTGTTGGGACCCGGTGAGAAGGCCTTCCCACGGTTTGTCAACGACCTCCGCGAAGGTCATCCGCAGAAGCGCTACGTGGCACTTTGGCGCTCCATCGAGGACATCCCGCCGGTGCGCCGCGACCTCATCAAGCGTGAGAAATACTTCGTACCCAACTCACTCGTGGTGTCGCGCGGTTGTCCTCATCACTGCGACTTCTGTTACAAGGATGCTTTCTACGGCGAGGGAAGGTCTTTCTATACACAGCGTGTCGACGAGGCGTTGGCGGAGATTGACCGTCTGCCGGGACGCCACCTCTATTTCCTTGACGACCACCTGCTGGGCAATCCCCGTTTCGCGGCAGAGCTCTTCGAGGGCATGCGAGGCATGGGGCGCGTGTTCCAAAGTGCAGCCACCGTCGCCTCCGTGCTGAAGGGCGACCTGATTGTGAAGGCCGCCGAGGCGGGCCTGCGCAGCGTCTTCCTTGGCTTCGAGACGTTCTCTCCTGAGAACCTCCGTTCAAGCAACAAACTGCAGAACCTCTCCAAGGACTATGTGGCCGCCGTGGAGCGTCTGCACAGCCTGGGAATCATGATCAACGGCAGTTTCGTGTTTGGTCTCGACCACGACGACAAGGACGTGTTCCGCCGGACGGTGGACTGGGGCATCGAGCACAGCATCACCACGGCCACGTTCCACATCCTCACACCCTACCCCGGGACGCGGCTGTTCCAGCAGATGGAGCGTGACGGCCGCATCACCTCCTACGACTGGAGCCAGTATGACACGCGCACGGTGGTTTACAAGACCATGGGCCTCTCGCCGGAAGAACTGAAGCAGGGCTATGACTGGGCATACAGGGAATTCTATTCCTGGAGCAACATCTTCCGGGCAAGCTTTGGCCACGACAATCTGAGACAGCAGATGGCTCATCTGTTCTATATGGGGGGATGGAAGAAATTCGAGCCATTTTGGAACTTCATGATCCGATACGGAAACCTCAATCGGATGTTGCCTGTCTTGGAGACACTGTTAGCCAACACAAGGAAAAACACCTCACCCCATCAGGCAAATCCCTCTCTTATCACAAACATCAAATCAATGATCGGAAAAGCAGCATTCTGATAAGTGAACTAATAAAAAGGATTTGAAAGATTTGAATAGATTTGTGCGATTTCTCGCCGAGGCGACTTCCTTGCTTAGCAAACAAAGCCCCATGGTTCTCGCCGAGGACAACTTCTTTGGTATTTGCTGAACGATATACAGTATCCGAACAGAAAGAGAAGATGGGTTGCCTTTTATTACAGCGAAAAAGAAAAACCCTAAAATGTTGTCTTTTTGGAGATTTATTTTTATATTTGCTGCCAAATAGTGTAAGGCAACGATTCTAAATGAGGAAAAGATTCAATATTACCGGGAGCTGCAATCCAGAGAGACATTACATGGTTGATTTGGGTACCCGTTTCAAAGTTGTTGAGAAACTCATCAGTGACGGGGAGTATTTCACCATCAACCGTGCACGTCAATATGGAAAGACAACCATGCTGAATAAGATATGGCATGGATTATCTGGCGATTATCTGGTAGTTCCTCTTAGCTTTGAAGGCTGGGGCGACGAGGCGTTTGCCACACCTGCAGCATTTGTCGCTACATTTAAAAGACACATGGTCAAGTATCTTCTCTCGCTCGGAAAAAAGAACGATTTGATAAGGATTTGGCAAGCTCATGAAACATCCACAATGGACGATTTATCCTTGACAATCACTGAGTTTTGCAGGGCTTGCACCCTTCCTGTCGTATTGACTATAGACGAGGTGGATAAAAGTAGTGACAATCAGTTGTTCCTCAATTTTTTAGGGATGCTGCGCAACAAATACTTGGAGCGTGACAGGGAGGGCATGGCCCATACTTTCCACAGTATTGTTCTCGCCAGTGTTTATGACATCAAAAATCTTAAGTTGAAGCTCCGCACCGACGAGGAGAAGAAATACAACTCACCGTGGAACATCGCAGCCGACTTCAACGTAGACATGACTTTCCAACCAGAGGAGATTGCCCAAATGCTCGTTGAGTATGAGAACGATATCCATACGGGCATGGACATCAAGACCGTCAGTGATGAGATATACAAATACACGACAGGGTATCCGTTTTTGGTAAGCTATATCTGCAAGGCGATAGACGAGCAGTTCGACCAGGAATGGACTTCGGAAAGCATTGTGAAGGCTGTCAAGGTGCTTGTGCAAGGAGGCAGCACTTTGATGGACGACCTCTCCAAAAACCTGCAGAACAATCCAGAATTCTGCGAATTTATGTATTCCGTCTCTGTCAACAGTGTCTCCTATTCGTTCTCTCTTCTTCATCCGATGGTGAACATGGGCAATATGTTCTCTTATATTCGGAACAAGGATGGGCGTGTGGTGATTCACAACTTGATTTTCGAGGAGGCTTTGTTTCTCTACTTCACTTTGGATTATGCCATCAAGAACAGCTCTAAGCTCTCTCCATTCCAATTGAACTACGTGCGAAACGGACATCTCAACATGGAGCATGTCATCACTCGTTTCGCAGATTTGATGCACCAGCAATATAGGAAAAACGATACTGAATTCTTGGAGCATCAGGGCAGATTGATTTTTCTGTCCTTCCTGAAACCTATCATCAATGGTACCGGTTTCTATTATGTGGAGCCACAGACCCGTGACAACCGCCGTATGGATCTTGTGGTGACCTACGACAGGCAAGAGTTCATCATCGAA
>CADBLU010000305.1 GCA_902795605.1 uncultured Prevotellaceae bacterium
ATGAGGATGGCACTGAGGTCGCCCACGAGACTGTCGCTGATATCATAGTTGGGGGCATGGCTGCCGCCGAGGATGAGCGATTTGCCGTCGAAGAGGTGGCATCCGGGATGGTCTCTGAGATAGACGGCTACGGTGTCGAAACTGCCGGCATAGTGGATGCGCTGTAGTCCTTCCTGACTGACAGGTATGAACTTGCTCTTGTCGTTGGTGGTGCCCGACGACTTGGCAAACCATTTCACCCGTCCCGGCCATAGCACATCACTCTCGCCATGGCGCATACGGTCGATGTCGGCCTTTATCTCCTCATAGGTGTTAAGACCCACATGACTGGCGAATTCCTCATAGGTGGCCGTGGAACTGAAGAGATGGCGGATGCCGAACTCTGTGTCTTTGGCTGTATGCAGCAGATGGCGCAGCACTTCGGGCTGAAGGGCTGCGGAATCAGTGTAGTGACGCTCGAGCTGACGCTGGCGGGCAAGGAACACTTTGCTGACGATGCTTGTGATGTTCATTATCTCAAATTCCTGCTACTGGACTGGATTGCAAAAGTAGTGTAAACTTTTCTAATAAGCCCCCTTTTTACTATTTTTAATATTTTTGCTGTGGACAGAGGGGCCGGGGACGGCTTTACTGGTGGTCGCTTCCGGAGAAGGCAGCTTCCTCGGCGGCGGCGATGATGTCCTCGCGCGACATCTCTGCCGGCGTGGCGGTGATGTCGCTCAGGTCGAACTCGTCGGGCTCACCGGCAGCGGGAGTCTCGGCAGGGGCCGGCTCCGGCGCTTTCTCCTGACGTGGGCGCTGCGCCTTCTGTGGTGCCTTCTTCTCCTGCTCCACGATGAAGTCGTCGGTGGTCTCGGTGTCGGGCACTGTCTGCACCGGCTCCTCCTCCATCTTCGTGCGGTTGGCCTTGGCGGCAAACACGCTGTCGATGTACTGCGGCTCGCGGCGCAGGCGCTCAAGGGTGACCTTCGAGGCTTTTTGCTGGCTCTCCTTCTTGGAGTAGCCGCTGCCCTCGCCGCCTTTGATGCCCTCGAGCATCACCTGATAGGTGAACATGGGGTTGCCGTGCTCGTCTTTTTGCTGGCTGACGAGTTCGAAACTCATGCTGATGCGGTTTTTCTGGGTCCACTCGATGAGCTTGCTCTTGAAGTTCACCTCCTTGTAGGCCACCTTGTCGAGGTTGATCACATGGGTGAGGATGCGCTTCTTGATGAAGCGCATGCAGGCATCATAGCCCCGGTCGAGGTAGATGGCGCCCACGAGTGCCTCGAAGGCATTGCCGCCCATATAACTGTTGTGCGACGAGGAGTGGCCCGAGGAGAGGATGAGTTGGGTGAGCCCCAACTCGTCGGCCAGTTTGTTGAGCGTGTCGCGCTGCACGATCTTGCTGCGCGTGTTGGTGAGGAACCCCTCGCGCTTGCCCTCAAAATGGCCGTAGACAATATGTCCCACGACGGCGCCGAGGATGGCGTCGCCGAGAAATTCCAGGCGCTCGTTGTTGATGGGCTTGCCTTTCTCTTTCCGCATCACGCTCTTGTGCATGAGCGCGAGCTTGTAGTACTTGATGTCTTTTGGGAAAAACCCTAATATCTCATACAAAGACAGATAAAGCTCCTTTTCTTTGCGGAAAGGGAGCCTTATCCTGTCAATCAGGTTATTCAGCATATTTCTTGAATACTACGCAGGCGTTGTGACCGCCAAAGCCGAAAGTGTTGCTGATGGCGGCGCGCACCGTGCGCTTCTGAGCCTTGTTGAACGTGAAATTCAGTTTGTAGTCGATCTCCTCGTCCTCGTCGTCGTCGGCATGGTTGATGGTCGGCGGCACGATGTCGTTCTGTACCGACAGCACGGTGAACATCGCCTCCACGGCTCCGGCGGCACCCAGCAGGTGACCCGTCATCGACTTGGTGCTGCTGATGTTGAGCTTGTAGGCGGCCTCGCCGAAGACATCCTTGATGGCCTTCGCCTCAGAGATGTCGCCCACATGCGTGGAAGTGCCGTGAACGTTGATGTAGTCGATGTCCTCGGGCTTCAGACCGGCGTCGTCGAGCGCGTTCTCCATCACCAGGCGGGCACCGAGACCCTCGGGGTGGGAGGCGGTGATATGGTAGGCGTCGGCACTCTCGCCCTCACCCACCATCTCGGCGTAGATCTTGGCACCGCGGGCCTTGGCGTGCTCCAACTCCTCAAGGATGAGGCAGCCGGCACCCTCGGCCATCACAAAACCGTCGCGGCTCTTGCTGAAGGGGCGCGAGGCTCCCTGAGGGTCGTCGTTGCGGGTGGAGAGGGCCTTCATGGCGTTGAAGCCGCCCACACCGCAGACACACATGGCCGACTCGGCTCCTCCGGCGAGGATGGCGTCGGCTTTGCCCAGACGGAGCAGGTTGAAAGCATCGGCCAGCGCATTGGTCGAAGAGGCGCAGGCTGAAGTAGTGGTGTAGTTGGGACCGTGGAAACCGAAATGGATGGAGATATGCCCTGAGGCAATGTCGGCAATCATCTTCGGAATGAAGAAGGGGCTGAACTTGGGTCCTGCCTCCTCATGGGCACCATAGTACTTCACCTCTGTCTCAAAAGTGTTGATACCGCCGATGCCCACACCATAAATCACGCCGATGCGGTTCTTGTTGATCTTCTCAAGGTCCATACCGCTGTCATCCACTGCCTGAATGGCGGCGATAAGGGCCAGCTGAGTGTAGCGGTCCATCTTGCGCGACTCCTTGCCCAGATACGACATCACGTCGAGGCCTTTCACCTCACAGGCAAAATGGGTCTTCATCTTCGAAGTGTCGAAACTCGTGATTTCTGCGGCCCCACTCACACCTGCAAGTATGTTGCGCCAAGTCTCCTCAGGATTGTTGCCCAGAGGGGTGACGGCTCCAAGGCCTGTCACTACTACTCTTTTTAATTCCATGTATATTCTTCCTTGTATTATTTTGTCCCTTAGGGAGTGTTTAGGGTGTGTTTTCCCTCACCCCTCAGGGAGTGGTAAAAAATTATGGTTTATAGCCAAGGGTGATCACTCATTGCCATGGTCTATAAACCATAAAGTCAGAAAAGTAAGGAGTGTATCCCTTATATCATTTCCTTTTTCTCAAAAGCCACTTGTGGAAAGTGGATTCCGATTATGCTTTGAGATTGTCTTCGATATATTTCACAGCGTCGCCCACGGTAGAGATGTGCTCTGCCTTGTCGTCGGGGATGGAGACTTCGAACACTCTCTCAAACTCCATGATGAGCTCAACGGTGTCCAGAGAGTCGGCACCAAGGTCAGCCTGGAATTTTGACTCCAGCTTGATGTCATCCTCACTTACACAAAGCTTGTCTACTATGATGTCTCTGACTTTCTTTTCGATTTCTGACATAATTCTCTTTTTTTAAATGTTAATAAATGTTCATTTCTTGAAATCCGGGTGCAAAGGAACGAATTTTCTTTTAGGTGAGCAAATTTTTTTGGGAAAAAAGCATTCCACCTTGCACAAACCACTATTATGTGTGCAAAAAAATGGCGGTGTGTAAAAAAAAACAGCCGATAATTTGCGGCATCCTCTATTATTTGCTATATTTGCATTTGTGAACGGCGACGGTGCCGACACATAGAAAAACGACCATTATGACAAACACAGAGATATACAACGACGTTTTCCGGAAAGCCATCAGCGACTACCATATCACCGACGATGTGGACACGCCCATCAACAATCCCTACGACCGTGAGTCGCTCGAAAACAGACTCTATCTGAAATGCTGGATCGACACTGTGCAGTGGCATCTCGAGGACCTCATCCGCGACCCGCACATCGATCCGCTCGAGGCACTGCAACTCAAGCGGCGCATCGACCGCAGCAACCAGGACCGCACCGACCTGGTGGAGCAGATCGACTCCTTCTTCCTCCATCAGTTCAGCGACGTGCCCGTGCTCCCCGATGCCGGCATCAACACCGAGAGCCCGGCATGGGCCATCGACCGCCTCTCTATCCTCGCCCTGAAAATCTATCACATGCGTGAGCAGGCGGAGCGTACCGATGCCGACGTGGCCCACCAGGAGCGTTGCCGTCAGAAACTCAGCGTGCTGCTCGAGCAGCAGCGCGACCTCTCTGTGGCCATCGACCAGTTGCTCGACGACATCGCCGCCGGAAGGAAATATATGAAGACCTACCGGCAGATGAAGATGTACAACGACCCGTCCACCAATCCTGTGCTCTACAAGAAGAAATGATTAGCGCCTCACGCCGATGAAAAACCAGCACATCCTCATTCTACGCTTCTCTGCGCTGGGCGATGTGGCCATGCTGGTGCCTGTGGTGCATGCCCTGGCCACCCAGTATCCACACCTCCGCGTGACTGTGCTCAGCAGGGCGATGACACGCCCGCTCTTCGACGGGCTGGCACCCAACGTGGGGTTCATGGATGCTGAGCTCGACGGGAAGCACGACGGACTGCCGGGACTCAACCGCCTCTATCGGCGGTTGAAGGCGAAGCACTTCACCGCCATCGCCGACATGCACGACGTGCTGCGCTCCAAATATCTGCGCATGCGCTTCTCTTTCGACCGCTACAAGGTGGCGCACATCGACAAGCACCGGGCTGGCAAGCGGCGCCTCGAGGCACGCAATGACAAGCGCCTCGTGCAGCAGCCCACGGCCTTCGACAACTATGCCGACGTGCTGGCTCGCCTGGGCTATCCCGTGCATCTGGAGTTCCGCTCCCTCTTCCCGCCGGCTGGCGGCAGCCTGCGGATCTTCACCCAGCGGGAATTCAGCGAGAAGAAGACGTTCCAGCAGTGGATAGGCATCGCACCCTTCGCCGCACATGCCGGCAAGGTGTGGCCCGTGGAAAAGATGGAGCAGGTGGTGTCGACACTTTGCGCCAGGCATCCCAACGCCCGCATCTTCTTCTTCGGAGGAGGGAAGAGCGAGCAGGACCAGTTCGACCTGTGGTGCAGCCGTTATCCGCGCTGCGTGAGTGCAGGTGCCGTCGCCAAAGGACTCAGTCAGGAACTGGTGCTGATGAGCCATCTCGACGTGATGGTGTCGATGGACAGCGCCAACCAGCACCTCGCATCGATCGTCGACGTGCCCGTGGTGTCTATATGGGGCGCCACGCATCCCTATGCGGGCTTCATGGGATGGCGCCAGCGCAGCGAGACATGCGTTCAGCTCAACCTGCCCTGCCGTCCCTGCAGCGTCTTCGGCAATAAGCCCTGCTACCGCGGCGACCTTGCCTGCCTCCAAGGCATCACCCCCGAAATGGTGGTAGATAAAGTGGAGCAAGTGCTCAGCCAGCCTCCCAAGAGATAAGCACAGATCAAAATCACCCCAAAGGAATGGAGGACAGAAAGACGAAATCTCGAAATAACGTGATCACGGAATAACGTGATAACGAAATAACGTGATAACGAAATGACGGAATAACGAAATCACGTGATAACGAAATCACGAAAAAACATAATAACAAATAATCTCGAAGAAATCATTTCCCCTATTTTCTAACTAAAAACAATAAAATTATGAAGTACGTATGTGAGACCTGCGGTTATGTGTATGACCCCGAAGTGGGTGATCCTGAGAATGACATCGCTCCCGGCACTGCTTTCGAAGATCTGCCCGAAGACTGGGTATGCCCCCTCTGCGGTGTGGGCAAAGAGGATTTCAAACCCGAATAACTCTAGAAAAAACTAAAGAAACTAGAGACTCTAGAGAAACTAGAGAAACTAGGAAAACTAGAAAAACTAGGAAAACTAGGAAAACTAGAGAATCTAGAAAAATCTAGGCCCTCCAAGGAAAATCCTATCACCTCTAAAAACATCATTCGGGGCAGGCCAAAATGGCCTGCCCCGAATGATGTTTCTCCCTGTGGCACTATGCTGTGCCGATGCTCATAGGGGCAAAGCATTGATGCCCATAAAGTCTTGTCATCGATGCTCAGAAGGGTTTGGCGTCGATGCAGCGGAGGTTGTTGGCCAACTGCTGGGTGCTGCTGGCTCCTACGAGCACCGAGGTGACGCCCTGTTGGGCGAGGATCCAAGCCAAAGCCATCTCGGCGAGTGTCTCGCCACGCTCTTCCGCCTGACGGTTGAGGGCACGCAGGTGGTCGAGGAGCTCTGGTGTGAGTTGGTCGCTGGTGAGCGACCCTTCCCTTGCCATGCGTGAGTCGTTGGGGATACCATCGAGATAGCGGTTGGTGAGCAGGCCCTGTGCCAGTGGCGAGAAAGAGATGAAACCGATGCCGTGCTCTTGGCAGTAGTCCACGATGCCCTTCTCCTGCGGCGACTTGTCGAGCAGGTTGAGACGGTCCTGGAAGATGAGCAGTGGCACGTCGCGCTCGCGCAGGTAGGTGTCGGCGGTTTTGAGGGCCTCCAGCGGCCACCGTGAGATGCCCACATAGAGGGCTTTGCCCTGCTTCACGATGTCGACGAGGGCCTGAAGGGTCTCCTCGAGCGGTGTTTCGGGGTCGTAGCGGTGACTGTAGAAGAGGTCGACATAGTCGAGATTCATGCGTTTGAGGCTCTGGTGGAGGCTGGCGAAGAGGTATTTGCGCGAACCCCAGTTGCCGTAGGGTCCCTCCCACATGTCGTAGCCCGCTTTCGAACTGATGAAGAGTTCGTCGCGGTAGGGGGCGAAGTCCTCGCGCATAAGGCGTCCCATCGTCTCCTCGGCGGTGCCGTAGGGCGGTCCGTAGTTGTTGGCCAGGTCGAAGTGGGTGATGCCGTGGTCGAAGGCATAGTGTGTGATGTCTCTGCTGCGCTGGTAGGGGTCGACGTCGCCGAAGTTGTGCCAGAATCCCAGCGAGACGGCGGGGAGCATCACCCCGCTTTTTCCGCATCGGCGATAGAGGATGTCGGCGCGGCTGTAGCGGTCGGGAGACGCGATGTAGTGTGGCTTGATGTTCATGGGGGGATTTTTTTCGTGATTTTTGTTATTTTCGGCTTTTCGTTATGACGTGATTTCGTTATGACGTTATTTCGTTATGACGTTATTTCGTGATAACGTGATTTCGTGATGACGTGATGCCGTTATTTCGTTATAACGTTATTCCGTTTTTTCGTCCTTTTGTTTTTCGTCCTTTTCTGAGTCTTCGATGAGGCGGAGCAGTCTTTCCACGGCCTCTTCCTCGGGGATGTTCTTCTCTACACACTGTTTGCCACGGTAGAGGGAGATGCGACCGGGGCCGGCGCCCACATAACCGTAGTCGGCATCGGCCATCTCGCCCGGTCCGTTGACGATGCATCCCATGATGCCGATCTTCAGTCCTGTCATGTGACTGGTGGCGGCTTTGATGCGTGCGATGGTGCTCTGCAGGTCGTAGAGAGTGCGTCCGCAGCCAGGGCAACTCACATATTCGGTCTTGGTGGTGCGCAGTCGTGCGGCCTGCAGGATGGCGAAGGCGGTGTCGGTGATGTCTTCGTTGCTGATGTCGGCGATGTTGTCGCTGCCGATGTCGCCGTTGTTGTCGAGCCACAGGCCGTCGGTGAGTCCGTCGATCATCAGTGCGCCCATATCGGCGGCGGCCTCTATTTGCAGGAGCGCTTTCTCGCTGCCGCTGTGGGCATACGACTGCTTGAAGACGATGGGGTTGGTGACCTGACTGTTCATCATCAGGTGGGCGATGGCCCTCAGTTCGCCCAGGCGGTTGACATGGTGACTCTCTGCCACCACCACCACTTCGGGATGTGCCTTGAGGCATGTGATGACCGCACTGTCGATGTCTTTATATATAAGGTAAAGGAACTTCACCGGTGCCGTGCACTGGTCGAGCTGCTGCAGTTCGTGGACACGGAAGAGGGGATAAGTGCCTGGTGTGCCGTCGTAGTGGGCCTGGTCGACGATATAAGCTTGCTGCGGAGCGGGATGCTGGGGGTTGGCACCGCCGGTATAGATGAAGTCGGGGCGCAGAGAGGCTTTGGGTCCTGAGGCACAGTTCTTATTTGTGCCAGTTGTGGTGATTTTATCGTCCGTGGTGTTTGTGTCGTCCGTGGCGATTTTATCAGCCGTGGCGATTTTATCAGTTGTGGCGCTTTTATCGTCCGTGGTGATGACTACGGGAGTGTGGCGCCCGCCGATGTTGCCGGCAGCGACGGTGGTGCGGCGCTCCGGACAGACATAGTTGAAGAGGCTGCTGGCCACTGCGGCGATGGGTTGGTGACCGTCGCGTCGCGTGATATAGTCGGCCAGGTGGCGGGCCACGGGAATCTCGCACTCGGGTTCCTCGCTGAGCGAGACGCGTAGGGTGTCGCCGATGCCGTCGGCCAACAGTGCGCCGATGCCCACGGCGCTCTTGATGCGTCCGTCCTCACCTTCTCCCGCCTCGGTGACTCCGAGGTGGAGGGGGTAGTGCATATCCTCGCGGTCCATCTGCTCTGTGAGCAACCGCATGGAGCGCACCATCACTACGGTGTTGGAGGCTTTGATAGAGATGACCACATCGTCGAAGTGCTCGCGCTTGCAGATGCGCAGAAACTCCATGCAACTCTCCACGATGCCCTCGGGCGTGTCGCCGTAGTGCGACATGATGCGGTCGGAGAGCGACCCGTGGTTGACGCCGATGCGCAGTGCTGTGTGGTGCTCGCGGCAGATGTCGAGCAGCGGCAGCAGCGTGGCTTCTATCTTTCCGAGTTCGCGGGCGTATTCCTCATCTGTATATTCCATGTGGCGGAAGGTGCGTGCCGGGTCGACGTAGTTGCCTGGGTTGATGCGCACCTTCTCGCAGTAGCGTGCCGCCACCTCCGCCACACGGGGGTTGAAGTGGACGTCGGCCACGAGGGGCGTGGTGAGGCCCATGGCGCGCAGCCTCTCACTGATGTGGCGCATGTTTTCGGCCTCGCGGGTGCCCTGGGTGGTGAACCGCACATACTCGCCGCCCGCTTCGATGATGCGGCGGGCCTGCGCCACGCAACCCTCGGTGTCGGTGGTGGCCACGGTGGCCATCGACTGCACCCTGAGGGGATAGGAGCCGCCCATGGGGGTGTCGCCCACGGTGGTCACCGACGCTTCCCGCCGGTGATAGTTGAAGAGGTCGGTCATGTCAGTTGGTCTTATAGGTGTAGTCTTTCAGGTCGGCCAACTGGCGGTTGGCCTTCTCTATTTTCTCGCCCAGTCCCTGTTTGTATTGGGCCACGCGGCGGGCAATGCCGTCGTCGGCCAGCGCCAGCATCTCGGCGGCCAGGATGGCGGCGTTGAGAGAGGCGTTGACACCCACGGTGGCCACGGGGATGCCCGGCGGCATCTGGATGATGCTGAGGAGGGCGTCGAGGCCGTCGAGCATGCCTTTTACCGGCACGCCGATGACGGGCAGCGTGGTGCTGGCGGCGATGACTCCCGGCAGTGCGGCGGCCATGCCTGCCGCGGCGATGATGACTCTGATGCCTCTCTCACGCGCGTGTGTGGCGAATTGCTCCACGGCCTGCGGTGTGCGGTGTGCCGAGAGGGCGTTGACCTCGAAGGGGATTTCCATTTCCTCGAGAAAAGCCATGGCTTTCTCCATGACGGGCAGGTCGCTGGTGCTGCCCATGATGATGCTTACGATAGGTGTCATGATACGGGTGTTGTAGGGTTGTCTATATGAAGAAGACGGTGATGATGGCGCACAGCATACCTGTAAGGAATCCTGTGACCACCTGACTGAGAGTATGTTGTCTGAGGATGATGCGGCTGGTGCCCACCATGCCTGCGAGGAGGAGCACGATGCACAGCCACCACACGGGGTTGTAGGAGTAGATTTCGGCGAATGCGATGAGCACGCCTGTCACTCCTCCTATGGCCGCCGAGTGTGTGGAGATTTTCCACCACTGGTTGATGATGGCGCACGTCACCTGGATAAAGAGCGATGCCATGACGACGACGTCGACGGAGTAGGGGATGTGGTTGGCGCTGTTGACATAGTGGCAGAAGAGATAGCAGATGATAGTGATGACGTAGGGCACCATGCGCCTCTCCCTCGCTGCGATATCGGTGATTTTCCACCCGTGGTATCTCCTGTAGAGCCGTATGAGCGCGGTGGGCAGCATGACGGTGAAGGTGAAGATGACCACGAAGATGTAGAGCTGGACCTCCCATTGCATATACTTCAGGTAACTGAAGGTATAGAGGATGATGAGCCCCACGACAGGCAGGTAGAAGGGCGAGAAGACGGCACTGAGTATCTTCGCTATGTTGATGATGTCTTTCTCTCTCATTGTCTCCTCAGGCTTGATTTGGGTATGTTCATTTGCTCTCTGTATTTCACGATGGTGCGCCGCTTGGTCTGGAAGCCCCTCTTGCGCATCTCCTGCTCGAGTTGGATGTCGGTGAGGGGATGACTCTTGTCCTCATGGTCGATGATGTCTTTGAGGGTGCTCTTGATCATGCGTGTCGACACCTCGTCGCCGTTGTTGTCGTAGCGGTCGCTGAAGAAGAAGCGCAACCGGAAGATGCCCCACTGCGTCTGGGCATATTTCTCGTTGGTCACGCGCGAGACGGTGGAGATGTCGAGCCCCGTGTCGGCGGCCACGTCCTTCAGCACCATGGGCTGCAGGTCGGCTTCGTCGCCGTCGAGGAAGAACTTCCGCTGCCGGCGGATGATGGCCGCCATGGTCTTGGTGAGGGTGATCTGCCGCTGCTGCAGGGCGTCGATGAGCATCTTGGCGTTGTCGACGTCGCGTCTGAGCATGGGCACTGCCTGCTTGTCGCGGTGGGAGAGGTGGCTCATGTCGCGGATGATTTCGAGATAGGTCTCCGACACCTCGAGGGCGGGCAGCCGTCCTCTCTGCAGCGTGAAGACGACCTGTCCGTCGTCGGTGGTCTCGACGATGAAGTCGGGGGTGACCTGATGGAGGCTGATGCCCTGTGCCTCGCCCAGGGCGGCACCCGGCTTGGGGTTGAGTTTGCGCAACTCCGCCCTGAGGGCGTCTTTCTCCTCATCGGTGAGCCGCAGCACCTGCTGCAACTTGCGGATATGGTTTTTGAGCAGGTCGTCGAAATAGTCGGTGATGAGCCTGCGCAGCACCTCCTTCATCCGGCTCTCGGGGCGCCGCTCCACCTGCAAGAGGAGACACTCCTGCAGATTGTGGGCACCGATGCCCGCCGGTTCAAACTGCTGCAGTTTCTGCAGCACCTCTTCCACCTCTTCGGCGGTGGCGTCGAAGTTGTGGTAGATAGCCATCTCGTCGCAGATGGTGTCGTTGTCCTTGCGCAGCAGTCCGTCGTTGTCGAGCGAGCCGATGAGGTATTCCATGATGCGGCGCTGGCGCTCGGTGAGCGACGTCTCTCCCATCTGCTCTTTCAGACTGTCGTAGAACGAGAGGGTGCCGGCGGGGTCGCTCCGGGGCCCCTGCTGCTCATAGACGGGCAACTCCTCACTGTCGTCGAAGTTGCCGCTGTCGTCGAAGTTGCCGGTGTCGCCCGTCTTGTCGTCGGCCGTGTCCTCACTGTCCTGGCCTCCGTCGAAACCGTCGGCCGGAGTGTCGTCCCACTCGTCGCCCGGTTTCGCCTCGAGGGCTGGGTTGTCGATGAGCTGTTGGTTGACATATTCGGTCAACTGGTCGATGGGCTTCTCTATCATCTGCCCCACGAGCAGTTGCAGAGGCGTGAGCCGTTGCGTCTGTTTCTGGGTCTGCCGTGTGTCTTGTCCTAAAGATTGTCGGGCCATCAGTCGAAGTATTTTTGTAGTTGGGCGGCCAGGGCCTCCAGGTCGGCAGGGTCGCCGTTGCCGTAGCGTTGCCAGATGGTCTGGCAGGGGGCATGGAGCCTTCCCTCTCCGTTTTTCCTGTTGAGATAGGGGTCGCAGCGCTGGTATTCGTCCATCACCTCGACGACGAGTGCCGGTGTGATGCCGAGGGTCTTGGCCAGGTGGATGATTTCCTGGGTCTCCTCCACCATGGTGTTGGGTGTGAGCCTGAAATAGAGGTCGAGGATGAGGGTGAGCATGACGGGTGTGAGGAGCGGCTCCTCTGCCAATGGCCTGAAGAATTTCTCAAACGACTCCACCACCTCCACGCCCTCGTAGAAAGTGTCGGGGTTGTTGAATCCGACCATGTTGCGTAGTGTGTCTACCTCTCTCGAGAGTTTTTTGGGGTCTTTGGAATAGGTTTTCCATAGCCGTTCCACCAGCGGAGTGTCTAGGCGCCGCAGTCTGAACATCTTCTGCTTAAGGTATTTGGGGTGGAAATGGAGCTCGAGCGCCAGGTCCACCATATCTCGCGAATAGAGGCTTTTCACACCCACAGGTTTTTTGAGATACACCTGCATGAGCATGAGCCAGTTCTCGTCTGTCCACCTTGATTTCATTCTTTCTTTCTCTATAAAACCGTATGATTCTATCTATAAAACCGTATGATTCTACAAATATAATACCATGTCTTGGAAAATGTGACAGTCGTTAAGGTTTTTTAAGAAAAAGAGTTCAGTATCCTATGTCGGGCAGGTCGTCGAGAGGGGTGGGTTGCATGGCGGCGAAATGGTCGGCGGCGGGGAGTGCCTCTGCGGCCATCATCACGGCCACGGTCCTCAGGCGGGCGTAGTTCTCGTCCATCATGATAAATCCTCGGCGGGCATTGTCGCCCCATGAGTTTTTGCAGATGAAGTGCTTGCGGCCGTCCTTGCTGCGGGCAATGCCGACGATGGCCATGTTGTGGTCGTCGGTGGTGGCCCCTTCGTCGAAGTCGTGCTGCCGCTGCTGCTGGGTGACCTTCGATGGTGTGCCGGTGAGCCGGGCGTTGCCTCTCTCGGCGTCGAAACCGTCGTCGGTGATGTCTCCCTCCCAGCAGACGGGGTGGCCGCTGCGCAGTGCGTGCTCCACGTAGTGCATCATCGAGTCGAGCGGCACGTTGATGAAGATGTCGTGGGCGGTGTTGTCGGGCACCTCGAGCACGCAGGGTGCGCCGAAGGGGTGATGGGTGAAACTGGTGAGTGCCACATACTCTCCCGGGCGGCAGACGCTGTGGGCGAACTCGCGCGGCGTGTACTGGCATCCGAGCATGAAGACCCATAAAGGTGCCGGACCGATGGTGGTCTCGAGTATCTGCTGCGTGTCGTCATCGAGCCGCGCGATGCCGGTGTGCTGCGCCAGGCAGCGGTCGGCGGTGCGTTGCAGTTGGGCGCTGAGGGCATCATACGAGATGTTGTCGTAGCCGCGGTAGGAGGTGTAGGGCATGGCGCCGTAGAGGTCGAGGAGCCTTGGCGTGAGGGTCATCATGCCGCGGCGGTTCACCCGATGCTTTCCACCGGAGGCATATTGCGCGCGTGCCTGTTCGGCGAGGAACTGCCTGGCGACGTAGGCGGGCGAGAGGTGGATGGAGTCGCCGCGCATGATATGCTCCGTCTCGATGGTGGCGAGCATGGCGTAGAGCCAGCACATGTCGCTGTCGCCCTGGTCGAGGACGGGCGTGGTGCGCAGCATCACCTCCACCGTCAAGGAGTCGTCGCCGGTGGGTGCGGCGCTGTTGTCGCCGCCGTGTTGCGAGCAGGCGGTGAGCAGTGCGAGGCATACGGGGACGAGGATGCGCTTAGGCATGGTGTGTCAGGGCTGTTGCTGTATCACCTCGAGGGCCTTCATGACGATGTCGTTGGTCTCGTTCATCACCCTGAAATACTCGTTCATGTCCCACAGGTCGCGGGCCACGAGGGCTTTGAGCTGTGTGGTGAGGTAGGGGAGGGTGGTGGCCAGTTCGCTGTCGTCCTTGGGTTTGATGTCCTGTTCGGCTCCCTTGGCGATGATGTTGTCGATGAGGCTCTGCGGCACCTCATAGCGTGCGTTGAAGTCGTCGAAGGTGGGATAGAGTTTCTTCAGGCGCTTGCGGTTGTCGTCGATGTATTTGAGGTTGGCGTTGATGATGACGCTCTTGGCCGAGAGCTGGCGGTGGAAATGCGTGTATTTGGTGGTGTCGAGAGGCACGAAGACATCGGGCATGATGCCTCCGCCGCCGTAGACGGTGCGGTGCTTGTGGAGTGTCTGGAAGCGCAGCGAGTCGGCGAAGTGGATGCTGTCGGCACTGGTGAGCTCGCCGTGCTTGAGACGGTTCTCGATGTCCCTGGCATAGTCTTTCTGCTCGCCCTTGACATAGGGCTTCTGGATGCAGCGCCCCGAGGGGGTGTAGTAGTGGGCGATGGTGAGGCGTATCATCGAACCGTCGGCGAATTCAATGGGCCGCTGCACGAGGCCCTTGCCGAAGGAGCGGCGCCCCACGATGGTGGCACGGTCTTGGTCCTGCACGGCGCCGGCGAGGATTTCGGATGCCGACGCGCTGTATTCGTTGACGAGGACGACGAGGCGTCCCTTAAAGGGGTGTGAGCCGCCGTCGGCATGGTATTCGTGCCGTGGTGTGGCCCTTCCCTCGGTATAGACAATCATGTCTCCGCGGTCGAGGAGCTCGTTGACCACGGCGACGGCCGCCTGCAGGTATCCTCCGCCGTTGTCCTGGAGGTCGATGATGAGGTTGTCGATGCCTTGCTCCTGCAGTTGGCTGATGGCCTTGATGGTCTCGTCATAGGTGGTGGCGCCGAAGTTGCCGATGCGCACATAGCCTGTGCGCGGCCTGATCATGTAGGAGGCGTCGAGTGAGAGGACGGGAATCTTGTCGCGCACGACGGTGAAGGGCAACTGGTCCTTGATGCCCTGCCTGACAACCTTGAGATGGGCCTTGGTGCCCTTGGGGCCTCTGAGCCTCCGCATGATCTCCTCTTTCGACATCTTCACGCCGGCGATGGCGGTGTCGTTGACGGCCACGATGCGGTCGCCGGGGATGATGCCCACCTTCTCTGAGGGTCCGTTGGAGATGGTCTGTATGACGATGAGGGTATCCTCCATGATGTTGAACTGCACGCCGATGCCTTCAAAACTGCCCTCGAGCGACTCGTTCATGGCCTTCACCTCCTTGGCGGTGGAGTAGGCGGAGTGGGGGTCGAGTTTCTCGAGCATCCCCCTGATGGCATCCTCCACGAGTTTGTCCTCGTTGACGGTGTCCACATATAGGTTGGTGATGGCCATTTCGGCCATCTGAAGTTTACTCTTGGGGTCTTTCTTGCCGAGTATCAGCTGTGCCTGTGCGGCGGTGCAGGCCATGATGGCCGCGACGATGGTGATGAGAGTTTTTCTCATGATATGTTTTCTTCTTCTGTGGGAATGTCTTCTTCGATGACGAGGTTGTTGATGATGAAGTTCTGGCGCTCCATGGTGTTCTTGCCCATGTAGTATTCCAGCAGTTGCTGCACTTGGTCGTTCTTGTGGAGAGTGACCTGCTCGAGCCGCATGTCGGGACCGATGAAGTGGACGAACTCGTCGGGCGAGATTTCTCCGAGTCCCTTGAAACGGGTGATTTCGGGGTCGGGGCCGAGGTCGCGGATGGCGGCGATGCGCTCCTCGTCGTTGTAGCAGTAGCGTGTCACATAGTCGCTCTTGCGCTCTCCCGGTGCCCTCCGCTCGTCGTCTTCGGCCACGATCTGCTTGTTCTTGATCTTCGTGCGGCGTGCCCTGACGCGGAAGAGGGGCGTCTGCAGCACGAAGACGTGCCCTTTCTTGATGAGGTCGGGGAAGAACTGCAGGAAGAAGGTGATGATGAGCAGTCGGATGTGCATGCCGTCGACGTCGGCGTCGGTGGCCACAATCACCTTGTTGTAGCGCAGCGTGTCGAGTCCGTCCTCGATGTCGAGGGCCGCCTGCAGGAGGTTGAACTCCTCGTTCTCGTAGACCACCTTCTTGGTGAGTCCGAAGGAGTTGAGGGGCTTTCCCCTGAGCGAGAAGACGGCCTGCGTATTGACGTCGCGGCTCTTGGTGATGCTTCCGCTGGCGGAGTCGCCCTCGGTGATGAAGATACAGCTCTCCTCCTTGCGGTCGTTCTTGGTGTCGCTGTAGTGGATGCGGCAGTCGCGCAACTTGCGGTTGTGCAGGTTGGCCTTCTTGGCGCGCTCGCGTGCCAGTTTGGTCACGCCCGCCATGGCTTTCCTCTCTTTCTCGCTGGCGGCGATTTTCTCGAGCATGGTCTCTGCCACGTCGGTGTTGCGGTGGAGGTAGTTGTCCACCTCCTGCTTGATGAAATCGCCGATGTATTTGTTGACGGAGACGCCGTCGGGACTCATGGTGAGCGAGCCGAGTTTGATCTTCGTCTGACTCTCAAACATCGGTTCCTCGATGTTGACGGCGATGGCGGCGACGAGTCCGTTGCGGATGTCTCCGTATTCGAACGCCTTTCCCGAGAATTCCTTGATGGTCTTGGCGATATGCTCCTTGAAGGCGCTCTGGTGGGTGCCTCCCTGCGTGGTGTGCTGTCCGTTGACGAAGGAGTGGTATTCCTCGCCATACTGGTTGGTGTGGGTGAAGGCTATCTCGATGTCCTCGCCCTTCATGTGGATGATGGGATAGATGCCCGGCGAGGTCATCGTGTCGTTGAGCAGGTCCTCGAGTCCGTTGCGGCTGAGGATGCGCCTTCCGTTGTACATGATGGTGAGTCCGGTGTTGAGGTAGGTGTAGTTGCGCAGCATGATCTCCACCGTCTCCTCGAGGAAGCGGTAGTTCTTGAACATGGTGTTGTCGGGCTCAAACCAGATGTAGGTGCCGTTCTCGTCTTCGGTGGGCTCGGTGACGTCACTTTGCAGGATGCCTCTCTCGAAGACGGCCTTGCGCACCTGCCCGTCGCGGTAGGAGCGCACCTCGAAGCGGCTGCTGAGGGCGTTGACGGCCTTCACGCCCACGCCGTTGAGTCCCACGCTCTTCTTGAAGGCCTTGGAGTCGTATTTTCCTCCGGTGTTGAGCATGCTGACGGCCTCGATGAGCTTTCCCTGCGGGATGCCGCGTCCGTAGTCTCTCACGCGCACCCTGAGCTGGTCCTCGATGTCGACCTCGATGCGCTTTCCGGCGTTCATCTTAAATTCGTCGATAGAGTTGTCGATGACCTCCTTGAGGAGCACATAGATACCGTCCTCGGGCAGCGAGCCGTCGCCGAGCCTACCGATATACATACCTGGTCGGGTACGTATGTGCTCGATGTCGTTGAGGTGGATGATATTATCCTCTGTATAGTCTGTGGGTTGTTGGAGTTCGGGGTCGAAAATGTCTTTTTCTTCTTGCATGTCTTGGTGTCGGTAGTCGGATTCTTATTGGATAGTTTTCTTGTAGCAGCGGCGGCGCTTGTGGAGCTCCGTGTTGAGGGCTCCCCACATGCTCTGCACGTTGGAGTTGGTCTCCATCTCCACGTTGGTCTCTCCCCACTCAAATCCGTAGGCGGAGTATCGGGGGATGAGGTCGGAGAAGAGCAGGGCGTTGGCACCCTTGTTGCGGTATTCGGGCAGCACGCCCACGAGGTAGAGGTCCACGATGTTGGTCTTGTGCCATTTGATGGCCCTGAGCAGGTGCCACCACCCGAAGGGCCATAGCCTTCCCTTCCGGCATTTCTGCAGCGCCTTGCTGAGCGAGGGGAGGGTAAGTCCCACGCCCACCACCTTGTGGGGCTCGAAGTTCCAGTCCTCGATGACGGTGAAGAGGCTGAGGTCGGCCATGGGCATATACATGTTGACATACTGCTGCACCTGCTTGTCGGTGAGTTCGGAGAAGGAGTAGAGGTCTTTCATGCATTCGTTGAGCAGGGCGAAGACGCGGGTGCCGTAGCCTCCCTCGAACACCTCCTTGCGGGTGAGCTTCTTGACGTGCAGGTTGTAGCGCCGCTCAATCATCGAAGCGATCTTGGCGTATTTCTCGGGCACCTCCTTGGGGACGAATACTTTGTATTCCACGTAGTCGTTGTCTTTCTCGAATCCTCCAATGCGCTCCAGGTGCTCGGGATAATAGGGGTAGTTGTAGATGGTGGCGAGGGTGCCCAGTTGGTCGAAGCCCCAGGTGAGCATTCCTTCGGGGTCCATGTCGGTGAAGCCGAGCGGCCCCACCATCTCGTTCATGCCTTTTCGCCGTCCGTATTCTTCTACCGCGTTGAAGAGAGCCTTACTCACTTCGATGTCGTCAATGAAGTCTATCCATCCGAATCTCACGCAGTTCCTGTTCCACTTCTCGTTGGCCTTATGGTTGATGATGGCTGCTACGCGTCCGACGATTTTGCCGTCCTTGTAGGCAAGATAGTATTCCGACTCGCAGAAGTCGAAGGCGGCATTCTTGTCGCTGCTGAGCGTGAGCAGTTCGTCACTGTAGAGCGTGGGTGCATCGTATGGATTGCCTTTGTAAAGATCGTAATGGAATTCGATGAAGCGCTTGAGGTCCTTGCGCGTCTCGACTTTCTTAATGGTAATGACAGACATATTCTACTTGTAGGTATTCAAAAAACGGGGTGGATGAATATACATCCGACAAAATTACGGATATTTGGCGAAACAGCCAAATTTTTAGCATTTATTTCATTTATTCGGCGTTGGTGCAACCATTCAGCGATTATTGTTTTTAAGGTAGGTTCTATTAATTATGTCGAGACGATTTTTGATTTTTAGTCGAGAGCAGAGTGTAAGTCGAAAAGGGAGTATAGCGGGC
>CADBLU010000306.1 GCA_902795605.1 uncultured Prevotellaceae bacterium
CACTCATAGCTGTATATCGTTTATACATGGGCGCAAAGGTAGAAAATAAAGGACTATGCTACAATGCGGAAAATCAGAGACGCTTACTTTTCAGAGGTTTTCCAAAAGCTGCCAAATGGTTTTTCAAAGGGGCATCAAAGGGCTTTTCAAAGGACCGCTCAAAGGCTTTCAAAAGCTGCCAAATGGCTTTTCAAAGAGGCATCAAAGGGCTTTTCAAAAGGGCTTTTTGAAGGGCTTGTAAAGGGTTAAAAACCGTTTTTTTGCAAAATAACGTAGTCTGATGACCACTTTTCTTGCAAAGTCACACGTTTTCATTTTTTTATTCTTATCTTTGTACTCCAATTTGATGGGCTGGCTAATTAATAAGGAGAAAAACTCCTCATAAAAGGGGCAAACCTCCCCATTATCAAGGAGCAGTCCTCCCCATTATCAAGGAGCAGTCCTCCCTGTTGTTAGTGTCCTAGTACGCTGCGGCATTGCCGCAGCCATCAAAGGAAACGGCAAAACCAAAAGAGAAATCGTATACAACCAAATAAAAAAGACAATATTATGGCAAAGAAAGCATTACTGATGATACTCGACGGCTGGGGTATCGGCAAACATGGAGAAGGCGACGTCATCTTCCGCACGCCCACCCCTTATCTCGACTATCTCTGCGCAGTGAGTGCACACTCTCAACTCAACGCCTCGGGCGAGGACGTGGGACTGCCTGACGGCCAGATGGGCAACTCCGAGGTAGGTCACCTCAACATCGGCGCCGGCCGCGTGGTCTATCAGGACCTGGTGAAGATCAACCGTGCCTGCCGCGACAACTCCATCCTGAAGAATCCCGAGATTGTGAGTGCCTACAGCTATGCGCAGCGCACCGGCAAGCGGCTCCACCTCATGGGGCTCACCTCCGACGGCGGTGTGCACTCCTCACTGGAGCACATCTTCAAACTCGTGGAGATCAGTCATGAGTACGGACTGAAACAGACCTTCGTGCACTGCTTCATGGACGGCCGCGACACCGACCCCAAGAGCGGCATCGGATTCATCCGGCAGCTCACCGAAGTGTGCGAGCGCAACGGCGCCGCCATCGCCTCCATCGTGGGACGTTTCTATGCCATGGACCGCGACAAGCGCTGGGAGCGTGTGAAGCAGGCCTACGACCTGCTTGTCGAGGGCAAGGGCAACCAGGCCACCGACATGGTGGCTGCCATGCAGGAGAGCTACGACAATGGTGTCACCGACGAGTTCATCCTGCCTATCAACAACTCCACCGTCGATGGTACGGTGCAGGAGGGCGACGTGGTGATCTTCGTCAACTTCCGCAACGACCGCGCCAAGGAGCTCACCACCGTGCTCACCCAGCAGGACATGCCTGAGGAGGGTATGACCACCATCCCCGACCTGCAATACTACTGCATGACTCCCTACGACGCCAACTTCAAGGGACTGCACGTGCTCTTCCCCAAAGAGAACGTGGAGGACACCCTCGGCGAATATCTCTCACGTCTGGGCAAGCGCCAGCTGCACACCGCCGAGACGGAGAAATATGCCCACGTCACCTTCTTCTTCAACGGCGGACGCGAGGCACCCTACGAGGGAGAGGACCGCATCCTCGTGCCCTCGCCCAAGGTGAAGACCTACGACCTGAAGCCCGAGATGAGCGCCTATGAGGTGAAAGACAAACTGGTGGAGGCCATCAAGACCGAGCAGTATGACTTCATCGTGGTGAATTTCGCCAACGGCGACATGGTGGGGCACACCGGCGTCTACAACGCCATCGCCAAGGCCGTCTGGGCCGTGGACAACTGTGTGCGTGAGGTGATAGAGGCCGCCAAGGCCGCCGGCTATGAGGCCCTCATCATCGCCGACCACGGCAATGCGGACAACGCCATCAACGAGGATGGCACGCCCAATACCGCCCACTCGCTCAATCCCGTGCCCTTCATCTATGTCACCGACAACAACAGTGCATGCGTGAAGAACGGCCGTCTGGCCGACGTGGCTCCCTCCATCCTCCATATCATGGGGCTGGAGCAGCCCGCCGACATGACCGGCGAGAACCTTATCTACTAAGCACTGAGTGCCACCCCGCCTATGGACGTCAAGATAGAGGAGTCGTGGAAAGCACGTCTCGCAGGAGAGTTTGAGAAGCCCTATTTCCTCCGTCTCACCCAGGCGGTGAGGCAGGAGTACGCACAAGGGCGCTGCTATCCTCCGGGGCCGCTGATTTTCAACGCTTTCCGCCTCTGTCCTTTCGACAAGGTGAAGGTGGTCATCATCGGACAAGACCCCTACCATGAGCCCGGACAGGCCATGGGACTGAGTTTCTCGGTGCCCGACGGTGTGCCGATGCCGCCTTCGCTCATCAACATCTTCAAGGAGATAGAGGGCGACCTCGGCACACCGCTCCCCCTCAGTGGCGACCTCACACGGTGGGCACGGCAGGGAGTGATGCTGCTCAACGCCACCCTCACCGTGAGAGCCCATCAGGCCGGCAGCCATCAACGCATGGGGTGGGAGACATTCACCGATGCCGCCATCAAGGCCCTTAGCGAGGGGCGCGACCACCTCGTGTTCATCCTCTGGGGCGGTTTCGCCCGCAGCAAGGCGGCCCTCATCGACTCCTCACGCCATCTCGTGCTGCAGTCGGTGCATCCCTCGCCCCTCTCTGCCAACCGCGGCGGGTGGTTCGGCAACCGCCATTTCTCTAAGGCCAACGCCTATCTCGCCGCCCACGGGCAGACACCCATCGACTGGTGACACCTCAATCTCTCTGCCATGGACCTCAAGAAGATACCCCCTATCGTGCAGGTGCAACACGTGCTCCTCTCCTCCGACATCATCACCAAGCACTTCTGCTGCGACCTTGATGCGTGCAAAGGAGCATGCTGCGTGGAGGGCGATGCCGGCGCACCCGTCACACTCGACGAGGTGGCCGCCCTCGAGGACTGCCTCGACGTGGTGTGGGGCGACCTCGCCGCCTCTGCGCAGGCAGTCGTCGACCAGCAGGGAGTGGCCTATACCGACCGCGACGGCGACCTGGTGACGAGCATCGTGGGCGGGCGCGACTGTGTGTTCACCTGCTATGAGGGAGGACTGTGCCTCTGCGCCCTCGAGAAGGCTTTCCGTCAGGGAAAGACCACCTTCTGCAAACCCATCAGTTGTGCGCTCTATCCCATCCGTGAGAAGACCTTCGCCGACGGCACCGTGGGTCTCAACTACAACGAGTGGCATATCTGCCGTCCGGCAGTGGCTCTGGGCGAGCGGTTGCAGATGCCTGTCTACCGTTTTCTCCGTGGTCCTCTGACGCGCCGTTTCGGTGAGGAGTGGTATGCCGAACTGGAGGAGGTGGCTGAGCTTTTGACAAAAGACGACGAATAAGGAGAAAGGAAAATGGAGAAATCAGGAGCCATCATTGTGAATGTGAGTCAGGCCAAGGAGGTGATGCCCCACCGCTCGTATATCGACGACGACCTGGCCCTTTTCAGCAGTTTCGAAGAGGTGCCTCTCTCCACGGAGGTGCGCAAGATGAACTGCCTCTTCGTGGCGCTGTGTCTGGAGGGCAGTGCTCAATACACGGTGGACACGAAGGAGCACATGGTGCACAAGTATGACGTGATTGTGGTGAACAACGGGCAGGTGATCAGCGACTATATGCTCAGTCGTGACTGCAAGGGTGTGGCCATCATGGGCTCCAACGACTTCTTTGCCGAGATTATCAAAGAGGTGCATGAGATTTCGCAGCTTTTCCTCTTCGCCTACGCCCATCCTGTGTTCAGCCTGAAGCCTGAGAAGGCGGGCACTTTCATGGAGTATTTCAACCTGATACGTCAGAAGGTGGACGACCAGGAGCATCATTTCCGCCGTGAGTTGGCCATGTCGCTGCTCAAGGCGATGATCTACGACATCGGCAACGAGATCTACCAGCGGCAGGTGGCGTCGCCCAAGCGCACGCGTGCCGAGATGATTTTCAACAAGTTCATCTTGCTTGTGAAGGAGAATTTCCGCACCGAGCGCCGTGTGGGGTGGTATGGCCAGCAGTTGTGCATCACGCCCAAGTATCTCTCGGAGACGGTGAAGCAGGTGAGCCGCCGCACACCCAATGAGTGGATCGACCACTATGTGACCCTTGAGATCAGGGTGCTGTTGAAAAACTCCTCGATGAGCATCAAGGAGATTGCCGAGAAACTCCATTTCCCCAACCAGTCGTTCCTCGGCAAGTATTTCAAGGAGCATGTAGGTATGTCGCCCTCGAAATACCGCCGCAGTTAGCGCACCCGCCAGACCTTAGGCTTCCCTTTCTTTACTTTCAGTGTGGCCACCCGGTCACCGCATCTCACCCGCACCTTTCCGGTGGTGCCGGGCAGCAGTGTCAGTGTCAGTTGCCTGCCGCCCTGCGACCACTGCATGTCGAGGCTGTGGCCGCCGCGGGCGCGGATGCCGCTGACGCTCCCCTCCCGCCACACGGCAGGCAGGGCGGGCAGCAGCTGCAGTTCGTCGCCGTTGCTCTGCAGGAGCATCTCGCAGACGCCTGCGGTGCCTCCGAAATTGCCGTCAATCTGGAAGGGCGGGTGTGCGTCGAAGAGATTGGGGTAGGTGCCTCCCGACCGCCGGCGGTCAGGACCGCGGTATTCGTCGGGCGAGACGTAGGTGAGCAGCTTGCGGTAGATATGGTAGGCCTGTTCGCCGTCGTGGAGGCGTGCCCACAGGTTGATGCGCCAGCCGGTGCTCCAGCCCGTGGTCTTGTCGCCCTTGATCTCCAGCGTGCGGCGTGCGGCCTGTGCCAGGTCGGGCGTGCCGACAGGGGTGATGTGATGGCCCGGGTAGAGGCCGATGAGGTGCGACTGGTGGCGGTGCTGCGGGTCCCAGTCGTCCCAGTCGTAGTACCACTCGTTGAGGTCGCCGTCGTGGCCCACGGTATAGGGGTGCAGGTGCTCGAGGTGCTGTCTCACGTCGTCGAGGAACTGCTTGTCGTCTCCCACGATACGTCCTGCCTCGAGGGTGTTGCGGAAGAGCTCGCGGATGATGGCCAGGTCGGCGGTGCCTCCGTAGCAGGTGGTGCCGTGGTATCCCTTGGTCGTCTTATACTCGTTCTCGGGCGACGTGCTGGGAGCCGTGATCCATTCGCCCGGCTGCCGCGGGTTGTCGATGAGCCAGTCGAGGCAGAACTCGGTGGCGCCACGCAGCAGCGGATAGGCCGTCTGGCGGAGGAACTCGCTGTCGAGGGTGTAGCGGTAGTGCTCCCACAGCGCCTGTGAGAGCCATGCGCCGCCGAGGTTCCAGTTGCTCCACTCTGGACTCTCGCGCTTCTCGCCGACGGGGTTGGCCATTGCCCAGATGTCGCTGTTGTGCGAGGAGCACCATCCCCTGCCGATGCCATAGTAGCACCGTGCCACATGGTGGCCGTTGTCGGCCAGTGCCCGCATGAATCCCCACAGCGGAACGGTCATCTCGCTGAGGTTGGCCACCTCTGCCGGCCAGTAGTTCTCCTCAAGGTTGATGTTGACGGTGTAGTTGCCGCGCCAGGGCGAGAAGCGGTGGGGCGTCCACAGTCCCTGCAGGTTGGCGGGCACTCCCTCGGTGCGCGAGCAGGCGATGAGCAGGTAGCGCCCGTATTGGAAATAGAGGGCTTCGAGCCATCGGTTGTCGCCTCCGTGGTCGGTATAGGCTTTGAGCAGCGAGTCGGTGGTCAGCCGCAGGTAGTCGTCGGTCTGCCGTTGGTCGGCGCCGAGGGAGAGGCTCATGCGCCGGAAGAAGCGGCTGTGGTCGTCGATATGGCGCTGCCGCAGTTGGTCGTAGGTGAGGTTGACCAGGTGCCAACTGTCGTCGGTGGCTCTCTGGATGTAGGGCGCCCCCTCGGCGACAGGATGCTTGGAGGCTCCGTTGAAACTCGTCTCGTTGACGATATAGACGGTGAGGTCGGAGGCTCCCACGACGGTCAGTATGGAGTCGGAGGCGTAGTGGGTGCCGCCGGTGGAAGTGGCCGAGAGGATGCAGCAGAAGTGGGTGCTCTCCTGTTCGTCGCCGATGGCGTGTCCGGTCATCGTCACTTGGCTGCCGTTGGCGGTGAGCGATGCCTTTGCCTTATGGGGCACCTGTGCGCCGAGGGTGATGGCGCAGTTGATGGCCGGCGCGTCGCACCGGATGCGCATGGCGATCACCTTGTCGGGGTGCGAGGCGAAGTACTCACGGTGGTAGGTGTGCCCGTCGCGGCGGTAGGTGTCGCGGCAGATGGCGCTGTCGAGACTCAGTTCGCGCCGGTAGCCGGTGATGTCGCCGTCCACCCTGTCGAGGATGTGAACCGTGGCGAGTGGCTGGTAGAACTGCGAGTTAGGTCCCTGCACATGCAGTTGCAGGCTGTCGGCCAGGGCGTAGTCCTCGTTGAAGAGCGCCTGGCGGATGACGGGTATCCACTGGTGGGCGTCGGCGTCGAGCAGATGGTCGACAGGTTTTCCTGTCCATAGAGTGATGTCGTTGAGGAAGAGCGTGTTGTCGTCGACACCGCCATAGACGCTGGCGCCGAGTTTACCGTTGCCGATGGGCAGCGACTCCTCGAAGAACTCCGCGGGGCGGTCGTACCACAGCCGCATGGGCACTGATGACTGGGCATGGACATGGACGGCGGCCAAGGTGGCCAGAGCGAGGAGAAGGGGAGTGGTTTTCATAGGGTGGGGATTTTAGCATCACGGGTGCCGTGGGGCACCCGTGATGTGTGGTTGTGATGTAAGGCGGTTGCCCGCCGTAGGTTGTCTATGCGTCGATGGTGGCGTAGGTGGCGTTGGCCTCGATGAACTCACGTCTCGGCTCCACGTCGTCGCCCATGAGCATGGAGAAGATCTCATCGGCCTCGGCGGCGTTCTCGATGGTCACCTGTTTGAGCAGGCGTGTCTGGGGATTCATGGTGGTCTCCCACAGTTGCTCGGGGTTCATCTCGCCCAGACCTTTGTAGCGCTGGGTGTGGATGCTCGTGCCCTCGACACCGTTGCCGTAGCGGTCGAGGAAGGCCTGGCGCTGCTGGTCGGTGTAGCAGTACTCCTTCACCTTGTTCTTGTAGGTGTAGAGATAGAGCGGCGGGGTGGCGATGTAGAGGTGTCCTTCCTGTATCACCTTGGGCATGAATCGGTAGAAGAGCGTCATGATGAGTGTGTCGATGTGTGAGCCATCGACGTCGGCATCGGTCATGATGATGATCTTGTCGTAGCGGAGCTTCTCGATGTTGGCCTCTTTGTCGCCCTCACCCTCGACGCCGAATCTCACGCCGATGCTCTGGATGATGTTCATCACCGACTCGCTCTCGAAGACCTTGTGCCACATCACCTTCTCCACGTTGAGGATCTTGCCTCGGAGCGGCAGGATGGCCTGTGTGTAGCGGTCGCGGCCCTGCTTGGCCGAGCCTCCGGCGGAGTCACCCTCGACGAGGAAGATCTCGCACTCCTTGGGGTCTTTGTTGGAGCAGTCGGCTAATTTGCCGGGGAGTCCGCCTCCCGACATGACGTTCTTGCGCTGCACACTCTCGCGCGCTTTGCGTGCGGCGATGCGTGCGGTGGCGGCGAGCACCACTTTCTCGCAGATGAGCTTGGCCTCGCGGGGATGCTCCTCGAGGTAGATGGTGAGCGCCTCGCCCACGGCCTGCTGCACGGCGCCCATCACTTCGCTGTTGCCGAGTTTGGTCTTCGTCTGTCCCTCAAACTGCGGCTCGGCCACCTTGATGGAGATGACGGCGGTGAGTCCCTCGCGGAAGTCCTCGCCGGTGATCTCTATCTTCGCCTTCTCTATCTGCTTGGAGATGGCGGGGTCGGAGTCGGCATATTTCTTCAGCGTGCGGGTGAGGGCCATGCGGAAGCCCTGCAGGTGGGTGCCGCCCTCTATGGTGTTGATATTGTTGACATAGGAGTGGATGTTTTCCGAGTAGTCGGTGTTGTACCTCACGGCCTC
>CADBLU010000307.1 GCA_902795605.1 uncultured Prevotellaceae bacterium
CTTATCACCAGACAGGAAAAGTATTACTGGCCGAGAGGCAATCGATATGACTACGCCGACTATCAGACACCGACGGAAAGCGCCGAGGAGGCTTTTGAGCATGTGCTCGACCACGTGGGCACCATCCACCGTGATGAGGTGGAAAAGCGCATCATCAGAGAGACGGCCGCCGGCAAGGCATTTCATCAGGGCAACTCAAAAAAAGGAGCGGGATTCATTGACACGCCACTCGATGCGGAAGGCTGGGTGGAATATGAGAAAGCCGAAGCCCCTGCCGACGAAGACCATGACGGCATGGCCGACGAATGGGAGAAAAACAACGGATTAGACCCCCAAAATCCCGATGACGGCCGGTTGGTAATCACGCGCGAAGGGTACACCGCCCTGGAAGTCTACCTCAACAGTCTGATGGGAGAGTTCATCTCCATTGAGCACTAAGTCATGAAGACCAAGCCGTAAGCATATTGATTGGAGCGGTGCTCCTGTATGGCCTGCCCCACGCCGCGCTCGTTCTGGTAGGCATGGGCCGTGCCGATGTGCGGTAGCCGGCCTTCAGGGCGGTCATGCGATTCAACTTAACAGCATCTTTCTCATGACGCCTCTGACTTTATCCGAGTTTGTATTCTCCCGTGCGGATGGCGGCAATGACGCCACCATCGATGAGCAGGTCGGTGCCAGTGATGAAGCGGGCATGCTCTCCTAAAAGGAAGGCTGCCGCCTCGGCTATCTCGTCGCTCGTTCCTGTGCGCTGTGCACAGCCCGCTTGCTATTTTATCAAATATTTGGGCATACGCAAAAAAATCGCTACTTTTGCGGTGCAAATAAAAAAGACGACAAACGAAATGAAAAGTAAGATTCTTAATCTTTGGATGTTGGCCGCTATCCTGCTTTGCGGCCTGTCATTTACCACGGTTTCATGCTCCGACGACGATACGGAAGAAACGTCTCAAGTGGTAACCGGTGAATTCTTCTCACCCTCCGTCAACCGCCTCATCGATAAGAACTACACCGAGGTGCAGAAAAAAGGCTACGCCAAACTGGTGATACCGGCAACGATGTATCGCCAGGGTCTGTTTACGTTCCCCCACAATGCCGTCAGCGACATGGAAGCCGTGGTGAAAGCCGGCTACAAGGTCTATGTGAACGGCGGTACGGTGCGCGACGGCATCCTGGGCAAGGAGGCCCACGACGTTGACTTCACCACTGATGCTGACATTATGAAGATTAAGGAGATATTGCCGCATGCCGAGGCTTTCAATGCCTTCCGCGACATCTGGGTAGCCAAGGCTTACCACGGCGACGAGTTGGAGACCGACATCGCACCCATGTTCTCCATCTTCCCCGAACTCAGCGGAAAAGCCGACATTCCCGTCACGAAGTTCCCCAACTCGCCCTATTGCACTGACCTGCTGGAGGACACTTACAGCCGCGACTACACCTTCAACGCCATGTACTACGACTATGCCACTGGCGACATCATCGACTACCACGGAGGCCTGCACGACCTGCGAGATGGCATTGTACGCACGGTCTACGATGCCGACCTCGCCGTATCGACCGATGCCCGAAAGTTCATACGCGCCACCCGCTTCGCTGCGAAGTACAACTTCAAGATCGACAGCAAGCTCGACAAAGCCATGAAGGACCACTGGGACGTGCTGAGCGAGCTCGACGTCAACAACGGCGTCTACCAGACCGTCAGCGGACTGGACGGTGGCTTTGCCAAACGCTATTTCGAACTGCTGGACCACTACAAGGTGACCGACTTCCTCTTCAGTTCGATGAAGCAGTACCTGCACACCAAAGCCTACAATGACTTCGTGCTGGGCATACTGGACGCCTTCGACAAGGAGGGCAATGCCGACATGGCACTATGCTATGCCGCTATTTTCTGGCCCCGCTTTGCCGCCGACGCTGCAGCCAACAAGCAGATGACGGTTGGGAAACTGCTGGCTGCCATCGACCGCGACAATGCCGCCTGCCTGCGATTCGAGAAGGTGTCGTACGGCGACTACAGCTATGCACTGCCATTCATCGAGGATGTGTGGACGCTGCAGCAGCTGATGACCGGCGAGACCTATAAGAAAGACGACACCGTGAAACAGGTAAAGGCCAACAAGCACTATGCCGAAGCCCTGCGCTTCCTGAAGGCACGCGCTACGCTCGACAGCACACTCGAGCCCTTTGCCAAATTCTGGGCAAACCAACTGTAGGTTTGGCGAACATCGCGCTCTCTCCGTCACAGTTATAGTTTGAACATGGCTCTGAACATGACAGTGCGGCCACATAGACCAAAGTCGTAACTGTAGGTGTTGATGCCGTTGAAGATGGTGTAGGCGTAGTTGCGCTGGTTCAGGAGATTGTCGAGTTCGAGGCGGAGGACGAGCCGTTTCAACTTATACTGCGCCGAAGCGTAGAAGAGGGACATGCGCTTGTATTGGTCGGCGGTGAGCTGGCGGCGCACGTGGTCGTAGTTGACTGAGAGGTCCATGGCGGCGATGGGAAA
>CADBLU010000308.1 GCA_902795605.1 uncultured Prevotellaceae bacterium
CATTATCCGCAAGCTCATTGAGCGCGGTATCGTGAAGACTGTGAAGAGCGCCAAGAAAATCGTCGACCGCCGCGAGCCTGTCATCTGGGACATCCTCGAGAACGTGATGAAGGGCCACCCCGTGCTCCTCAACCGTGCCCCGACGCTGCACCGCCTCGGCATCCAGGCTTTCCAGCCCAAACTCATCGAGGGCAAGGCTATCCAGCTCCATCCCCTCGCCTGTACGGCCTTCAACGCCGACTTCGACGGCGACCAGATGGCTGTGCACCTTCCGCTGAGCAACGAGGCCATCCTCGAGGCACAGATACTGATGCTCCAGAGCCATAACATTCTCAACCCTGCCAACGGCGCGCCTATCACCGTGCCTTCGCAGGATATGGTGCTCGGCCTCTACTACATCACCAAGATCCGTCCGGGAGCCAAGGGTGAGGGACTCACCTTCTACGGCCCCGAAGAGGCTATCATCGCCTATAATGAGCGCAAGTGCGACCTGCACGCTCAGGTGCGCGTCATCGTCAAGGACTATGACGAGAGCGGCCAGTTGGTGGACAAGATGGTGGAGACGTCTGTGGGACGTGTCATCGTCAACGGCATCATCCCCAAGAACGTGGGCTATGTCAACAAGGTCATCTCCAAGAAGAGCCTCCGCGACATCATTGGCGACGTCATCAAGAAGGTCGGTTTTGCCGAGGCTTGCGAGTTCCTCGACGGCATCAAGAACCTGGGCTATATCATGGCCTACCGTGCCGGACTCTCCTTCAACCTCGACGATATCATCATCCCGCCAGAGAAAGCCGATCTCATCGCTCGCGGTAACGAGGAGGTGCGCCGTATCTTCGACGACTACCAGTTGGGACTTATCACCGACAAGGAGCGTTACAACCAGGTAATCGATATGTGGACGCATGTCAACAACGACATCGCCAACATCCTGCTCAAGGAGATGGAGGAGGCCGACCAGGGCTTCAACGCCGTCTACATGATGCTCGACTCCGGTGCCCGTGGCTCGAAAGACCAGATCAAGCAGCTCTCAGGTATCCGCGGACTGATGGCCAAGCCGCAGAAGGCAGGCGCCGAGGGCTCGCAGATCATTGAGAATCCTATCCTCTCCAACTTCAAGGAAGGTATGTCGGTGCTCGAGTACTTCATCGCCTCGCACGGCGCCCGCAAGGGTCTGGCCGACACTGCCATGAAGACCGCCGACGCCGGATACCTCACACGCCGACTCGTCGACGTGTCGCACGACGTCATCATCACTGAGGAGGACTGCGGCACGCTTCGCGGACTGCAGTGCTCTGCCCTCAAGAGTGGCGACGAGGTCATCTCCACCCTCTATGAGCGCATCCTCGGCCGTGTGTCGGTCCACGACATCGTCAACCCGTCGACCAACGAGACCATCGTCAAGGCCGGTGAGGAAATCACCGAGGCTGTGGCTCAGGCCATCGAAGACTCTCCCATCGAGAGCGTGGAAATCCGTTCGGTGCTCACCTGTGAGAGCCGCAAGGGTGTCTGCATGAAATGCTACGGACGCAACCTGGCCACCAGCCGCATGGTGCAGATTGGTGAGGCCGTAGGCGTCATCGCCGCACAGGCCATCGGCGAGCCGGGTACACAGCTCACCCTCCGTACGTTCCACGCCGGTGGTGTGGCCGGTACTGCTGCCGCCAACGCCTCGATCGTGGCAAAGAACGACTGCAAGATTGAATTCGACGAACTGCGCACCGTGCCTTTCAGAGGCAAACAGGACGGCGAGGATGTGGACTGCCAGATGGTGGTCAGCCGTCTTGCCGAGGTGAAGTTCGTGGACATGAATACCGGTATCATCCTCTCTACCATGCCCGTGCCTTATGGCAGCTCGCTGTTCTTTGAGAGCGGTGCCGTGGTGAGCAAGGGCACTCTCATCGCCAAGTGGGACCCCTTCAATGCCGTCATCGTCACTGAGTTCAAGGGTAAACTGCATTTCAAAGACGTGGTGGAAGGTCAGACTTTCGTGAAAGAGACCGATGAGACCACAGGCATGGAGGAGCGTATCATCTGCGAGTCGAAGGACAGGAACCTTGTGCCTACTTGCGACATCATCGATGAGGACGGTGTGGTGCTGGGCACCTACAACTTCCCCGTGGGTGGACACCTCGCTGTGGAAGACGGCGCTGAGGTGGAGACCGGCTGTACGCTGGTGAAGATTCCGCGTAATGCCCCCAAGGGTGGTGATATCACCGGTGGTCTGCCTCGTGTGCAGGAGCTCTTCGAAGCCCGCAACCCGTCGAATCCTGCCGTCGTGAGCGCCATCGACGGTACGGTCACTATGGGCAGACTCAAGAGAGGCAACCGTGAGATTGTCGTCACCAGCAAGACTGGCACACAAATCAAGTATCTTGTGCCACTCTCCAAGCAGCTGATGGTGCAGGAGAACGATGCCGTGAGGGCTGGAACACCGCTTTCCGACGGTATCGTCACTCCCAACGACATCCTGGAGATCAAGGGCCCGACGGCCGTGCAGGAGTATATCGTCAACGAGGTGCAGGACGTCTACCGCCTCCAGGGTGTGAAGATCAACGACAAGCACTTTGAAATCATCGTCAGACAGATGATGCGCAAGGTGCAGATCGAAGATCCGGGCGACACCACCTTCCTCCCGCAGGATGTGGTGGACAAACTCGACTTCGCCGAGGAGAACGACCGCATCTGGGGAAAGAAAGTGGTGACGGACAAAGGCGACAGCGAGAATGTCAACGACGGACAGATTATCTCCTTGCGTAAACTGCGTGAAGAGAACTCCAATCTCAAGCGCCGCGACAAGAAGCTCATTGAAGTGAGAGACGCCAGACCCGCTACCTCGAAACAAATCCTCCAAGGTATCACCAAGGCTGCCCTCCAGACCAGGAGCTTCATGTCGGCTGCCTCCTTCCAGGAGACGACGAAGGTGCTCAACGAGGCCGCCATCCGTGGCAAGGTGGACTATCTCGAGGGCATGAAGGAGAACGTCATCTGCGGTCACCTGATCCCTGCCGGCACTGGTCTTCGCTTGTGGGACCGTCTGCTCGTCGGCTCCAAGGAGGAGCACGACCGGATGCAGGCCAACAAGAAGAACGTGCTCGACTTCGACGACGAGGAGATCGCCGTAGAGGAGAAGCAATAACAACTGTTGTCGCGGCTGGGAACTTGCCCAGCCGTGACACTTTTTTCTTCTGACATTGTTATCATTAACCATGGGACGTGTTCCCGCAAACCATCAGACATCATGGACAATCAGAATAAACAGCAGGGAAAACAGTTGCAGATAGAGGTGGCCCCTGAAGTGGCACAAGGCGTCTATACCAATTTCGCCCTCATCGCGCACTCGAGTTCGGAATTCGTCGTCGACCTCGCACAGGTGATGCCAGGACTCCAGAAGGCCCAGGTGAGAAGTCGTGTCATCCTCGCACCCGAGCATGCCAAGAGACTCCTCATGGCGCTCCAGGAGAATATCGCAAGGTATGAGCAGGAGTATGGAGTCATCCGGCTGCCCAACGCTCCCGCACGCACCATATCGCCTTTCATCCCCGGCAACAAGGGAGAAGCCTGACACAAGGACAGGCACACTATCCTACGGAGCAAAATCTCCACGCAAAAGAGATTTTGCTCCGTAAATTTTTCTAATAGACGTTAAAAAACTCTAAAACATAGGGTCTAAACCCCTTTTCACTCCCATATAATTAGGAATATTGAGGCAAAGTTCGTACCTTTGCAGCCCGAATTGGTGTGTCGAGGCATACCATATCTTTTTGTGCGAACATCATATACATAATATAATTAATAAAAATCACAAAATGCCTACAATTTCGCAATTAGTAAGAAAAGGCAGGAAGGAACTCGTAGACAAGAGCAAGTCACCCGCTCTGGACTCATGTCCTCAGCGCCGTGGCGTCTGCGTGCGTGTCTACACCACGACTCCTAAAAAGCCTAATTCGGCAATGAGAAAAGTTGCCCGTGTAAGATTGACCAACCAAAAGGAAGTGAACTCCTACATTCCCGGTGAGGGTCACAACCTGCAGGAGCACAGCATCGTGCTCGTGCGTGGTGGTCGTGTAAAGGATCTCCCTGGCGTGCGCTACCACATCGTCCGCGGCACGCTCGACACTGCCGGCGTCGCCAACCGCACA
>CADBLU010000309.1 GCA_902795605.1 uncultured Prevotellaceae bacterium
CGCCAGTGCGATGCTGTCGGTTCCATGGCGCAGCACGACATTCTCATTGAGCAGCAGATGCCATCCCAAGTCGCGCTCTGCCTTCCGAGTCAGTGCTTCCGCCGCCATTTTCTCCTCTCTTGTCCCACCCATATAGTGAGAGTAGTCGTGGTTGCCCAAGACAGAGTAGACACCTCCGTGCGACGACAGGCGAGAGAGCACGGGAACGTGCTCTGCGATTTCTCCGGGACCGGTGTTCTGCAAGTCGCCGAGGAAGAAGACAACATCGGCGTCCATCGCGTTGAGGCTGTCCACAGCCGCGCTCAGCACCGGTTTTCTGAAAGACGTGTAGCTGCCCACATGGGCGTCCGACCACAGGGCGATGCGGTAGCCGTCGAAGGCGGGTGGCAGGTCGGCGGAGTAGAAGTCCACCCGGCGCACCTCCAACTCGTTGAAGCCCCTGAAGGAGCCGTAGAGGGTGACATAGGCTAAGAAAGCACCGAAGGCCACTCCGGCATAGCCGCCCCAATTGCGGCCACCGGGTGTGAAACGTCTAAAGGGATGTCCCAGCGAACGGAAGATCATGAAAAAGAACTTGGGCACGAGATACACCCCCATCACGAGGAGGAAGGCATAGAGCGGCGTCACATCGTCGGGAATGAAGCCGGGCATCCGCGACAGCAGCCATGCCCATGCCAGCATCACGAGGGTCTGCCCCCACCACAGCACCTTCAGCCACCGTGCCGAGGTCTGGCGGAGGAAACGCCGGTAGATATAGATGTCCGGCAATAAGATCAGCAGTACACAAATCCAGAAGATTCTGGCTATCATAGAATAATCACTCTATTTTCTCATTATACTTGTGGCAAGGAATTTCCGAGCCAGTTCAAGGGGGATACCCCTGCGGCGGGCGTAGTCGGCCAACTGATCGGAGCCTATCTTCCCCAGGTTGAAATAGCGGGCGGCAGGATGCGCGATCATCAGTCCCGACACCGAGGCGTGAGGGCGCATGGCCCCATGCTCCGTGAGGCGGATGCCGATGTCGGACAGATGCAGCAGCCGGTCGATGATGAAGTTGATGCTCGTATCGGGCAGCGAGGGATAGCCCACGGCCGGACGGATGCCCTGAAAAGCCTCCTCATGCAGTTGGCTGACAGTGAGATGCTCGTCGGGGGCGTAGCCCCACCACTGCTTGCGCACCCATTCGTGGAGCCGCTCGGCGGTGGCCTCTGCCAACCGGTCGGCCAGAGTCTGGCCAAGCATCTTCATATAAGGGTCGTCGGCATAGAGAGTCTCTACGATGGGGTCGATGGTAGCGGCAAACACCCCCACCCTGTCTGCCCGGCCCGATGCCGCCGGACGGACGAAGTCCGACAGGCAGAGACAGCAGCCGTCGGCAGTGTCGGCCGTCTGCTGACGCAGCATCGGCATCCGCAGCCCGCCTACCATCAGGTCGTCGCCGTCGCTGTTGGCATCGAGGAGAGCCACCACGGCATGGGTGTGGTAGACCTCTTTCCAACGGTCGAGCAGGGCGATGGCATCACGTTGCAACGCCTCCCGCTCCTGCTGCGGCTTACCGTTCATCTGCCAGGCATGGAAGAAATACAGCCAGTTGATATATGGCTCGATTTCCGACAACGGATATGTGATGACCTCACGCATGCGGCGAATGACAGAAAACGACCTCCTCGCCGCGCACACTGTCGTCGAATGCCCCTTGGGCATAGATATGCCGGCCATTGCAGAACGTATGCTCCACCCGCCAGCGGAAGGTGTGACCCTGCAGCGGACTCCAGCCGCAACGGCTCTGCACCACCTCGCTGTCGACAGTCCAGGGAGTGTCACGGCGCACCACCACGATATCGGCTTTGTAGCCCTCGCGGAGGAAGCCTCGCCGGCAGACCCCGAAGAGACGGGCGGGATTGTTGCACATCAGCGACACGACACGCTCGAGCGACAGACATCCCTCGTCAACCAGCTCAAGCATGCAAGGGAGGGAGAACTGGACCATCGGCATGCCTGAGGCGGCCTTCGCACAGCCGCCTTGTTTCTCTGAGAGCAGATGGGGAGCATGGTCGGTGGCCACCGTCGTAAGACGGCCGTCGGCCACGGCACGCCTCAGCGCCGCGCGGTCGGCCTCGCCCTTCACGGCGGGGTTGCACTTGATGAGGGCACCATGGGTGGCATAGTCGGCGTCGGTGAACATGAGATGGGCCACTGCCGCCTCGCCGGTGACAAGAGGCAGAGCGCCGCCTGCCGGCTCGTCGAGCAGCGACAGTTCACGGGCCGTGGAGATATGGGCCACATGGAGGCGCGCGCCATACTCGCGGGCGAGGGCGACGGCCAGCGACGACGAGGCATAGCACGCCTCGGCCGACCTGACCACGGGGTGCATGGCCACTGGCGGATCGTCGCCATAGCGGGCCTTCACCTCTGCCATCCTCTGGCTGATCATCCGCGAGTCTTCGCAATGGGCGACAATCGGCAGCGGAGATGTCTGAAACAGTCGGCGGAGCGACTCCTCACAGTCAACAAGCATATTGCCCGTCGAGGCACCCATAAACACCTTGACGCCGGGTATACGGTGTCCCTCGAGCCGTCCAAGCAGCCCGACATTATCGTTGGTGGCACCGAAAAAGAAGGAATAATTGACATGACTCGAGACACGAGCCCTCGCGAACTTGTCTTCAAGGTCCTCAAGGGTGACCGTCTGAGGCACGGTGTTGGGCATATCGAAAAAAGTGGTCACACCACCATAGGCGGCGGCACGACTCTCCGTGCCGATGTCGGCCTTATGGGTGAGACCAGGCTCGCGAAAATGCACATGGCTGTCGATGACTCCGGGCATGACCACACAACCGGTAGCATCCACGCACTCATCAAAATCGCCGAGAGGCATGGCATCCCCCCGGCATATCTCTTTCACACTGTCGCCCTCGACGACTATATGTCCCTCAAACGACTCGCCGTCGTCGACTATCGTGGCATGATGTATCAGCGTCCTCATGGCCGGCACTCATTTCGTGGCCGACGTGTCGGATGGAGCGGCCAACTCATTGGGCGTGGGCGCCTTGGGAGTGGGAGTATTTTCCTCGGCGGCGGGAGCAGCCTGAGGAGTGGTTCCCGGATTGGCCTCAAGCCCATTCTGCACGTTCTGTATGTAATGGGCGGCTTCGAGATACTCTTTCACGTAAGGGTCGTTCTTGAAGAAGTCGGTGGCCTTGCTCATGATCTCCACCACCCACGGACTCATCTGCGGATACTGCTCGCCCTGTGTGACAATCATGAAGATGCCCGGGCCGAGGATATTGTCGAAATTGGCAGAAATCGACTGTGTGATAAGGGTGTCGATGCAGAGGTTGAGATGCTGGTTGGCACGTGAGAGACGGGGAATCACCTCGTTCATGTCCTCACCGTCCATGAAGGCAAGGGTGTACTGGTGCTCAAGGTCGTCCAACTGCACCGTGAGGCTGTCGAGACTCTTGACAAAGCGATAGAGCTTGTCATTGAGAGGCGTGCCGCCCCACTCGCTGTTCGACTTGTTGAGACTCACCCTGATATCGCCCTTCTCAAGGACGAGGGGCAGCGGGGCGTTCGACTCGTTCATCACGAGGAAAGCGATACGCACCGAATCGGTGCTGCCCGACAGCCCGAACTTCCCATGGAGGACTTCTGTGGAATCTATCGACTTGAATTCGCTGTTGACCCTCGTCTTCAGATACATCATCCGGCTGTCGAGACCGGAAATGTCGGAGGTGCCTTCGATATTATATGATATACCACATGATGTGACGAACATCACGATAATCAGGGCAGTAAGATAGGATAAAAATCTGTTCATTGGTTCAGGTCAACTATTTTTGGTACACTTAAATAACATCTATTTACGATGTGTGAAAAAAAAAACGGCAAATATGGGAAAAAACAGTCAACTTTTAGAGTTTTTTCAATCTTTTTGCAATTCATTTGAAATTCTATGGCTCGAATACAACTGCAGCAACGACCCTGCCAGCAAAAGCATCACCCACTTATTGTATACATAGGTGATATAGGTCTGATAGGACATGAAACGTGAGAGGAAATGGGTCTGGGTGTCGACAAGTGACACACCGGCCAGGAGGAAAAACACACCCGAGGCAAGCATGATCTTGCGCAGACGGCGAAGGGTGGCGTTGTCGCCGTCGTAGCGCTGCTGCCACTGCATCGGCACATAGGCCAGGGCACCCGCAAGGAAAACCCAAGAGAACACCTCTGGATGCCACAAGAAAGCGCAGCATCCGGCGCCGATGGCCATGAGCAACGCCCCTAAGAGGTAAACGGCCGTCTGCCAACTACTGAGCTGCCGCATAGGCTTCCTCCTCTGCCACTTCGTCGCTGAAGACAAAGATATCCTCGTCGCTGGCCTTCATGAAATATCTCTCACGGGCAATCTTGCGGATGGCACTCGGGTCACGCTCAAGTTCCACCAGACGAAGAGAGTCCTGACTGAAAAGGGCATCCTGACGCTCTATCTCATCCTCAAGGTCTGCTATCTGACGCGCATAGCGGTAGCGCTGAAGCATACTGTTCTCGCCCAGCACCGTGATAAGTGCCACGCCGAGTACGATTACAATGACATACTTGAAACGACTCAAGTAGTATAAAAAACGCTTTCCTATTCTCATCTACATTTCCAAATGGTTGGCTTCGAATTGCAAAATTAAGGAAAACCACGGGCATTACAAAATAAAAACACAAGTTTTTTATATCACTCCGCCCCCTTTTCTCCACCTCCTTTCTCCGTAGGCTGCGCTTTCGGCGCAGCCATGCTCATCCAGAGTGTTGACGGGCGAAATACAGTGTCTTTAGCGATTGACAGCCCATTTTTGGCCTTTTGGCAAAGCGATTGATACATGATGAATAGTTTTTGTTGCAAGAATAAAAGTGGTTGCGGATAATTCTTGGTATTTTTGCAGAACAATTCCAAATACTAACTTATTCTATAAAAAATGACGCGAAAACTACTTTCAATCATCGTCCTTTGCTGTCTGTCGTCGATGGCACACGCAGAGGCGGATCCCAACTTTTACATCTACCTTTGCTTCGGACAGTCAAACATGGAGGGCAACGCACAATGGGAAAGTATCGACAACCAGTATGTCGACCCGCGCTTCCAGATGTTGGCCACCACCACTTTCACCAACCCCAAGCGAAACCTGGGACAATGGTACACCGCATCGTGCCCCATTGTCAGTCCCGTGGGCAAACTCGGCATGTCCGACTATTTCGGACGCTCCATGGTGGCGGCCCTGCCAGCCAACGTGAAGGTGGGCGTGGTGGCCGTGGCCATGGGAGGCAGTCCCATTGAGATGTTCGACAAGGACAAATACAAGCAGAAGATGGACGCCAACGCCAATGAGTGGTGGGCACAGATTGCCAGAAACTATTACGGCAGCAATCCCTACAAGCGACTCATCGACATGGGTAAGAAAGCCCAAGAGGTGGGCGTCATCAAGGGGATACTCCTCCATCAGGGATGCTCCAACAACGGCGACCCCAACTGGCCCAACATGGTGAAGAAAATCTACAACGACATGCTCAACGACCTGGGACTCAACGCCGAGGACGTGCCGCTCTTCGCCGGGGAGACACTCCGGCAAGACCAGGGCGGGTCGTGCTATGCGCACAACACCGTGGTCAACAAGTTGCCGAGCGTGATACCGACCTCACACGTCGTGCACTCCAACGGTTGTCCGGGCAACGGGCAGGACCCTTGGCACTTCAATGCCGCAGGCTACCGCACCATGGGCAAGCGATACGCCATCGAAGCCCTCAAGGTGATGGGGCTGGAGCCGAAGGCCGACCCCGATTACACCCTGCCCAACAACCTGAAGGTTTTTTATACCCTCACCCAACTGGAGGGCACCGACATTGTGATGAAAGCCGGAGGCAGCAACACGCTGACCTTATGGGGAAAATTCTCTGACGGACACCGTGAGGACCTCACCAATGAGGCGACCTTCACCAGCGACGACTTCACAATCACCAACGGAGTGGTCAAGGCGACGGAAGAGAAACAAGGAGTCGTCGTCGCCTCCTATACGGATTTCACCGGCGAGACCCACACCGTCAACATCAACGTGACCGTCTCCAACCATGGCACACCCTACAAGGGCATCAAAGAGGTGCCGGGCACCATACAGGCTGAAGATTTCGACCAGGGTGGAGAGAGCTTGACCTATCACGACACCGACAGCCAGAAGGAGGGCGACGGAGCCTCCTACCGCTCCGACGGTGCCGGAGTGGACATCGTCAAGGGCAATGGCGGATATGCCATCGGCTATACCGCCGTAGGCGAATGGCTTGAGTACACCATCGACGTGACCAAGGCGGGAGAATACACCTATGAGGCTTATGTCTCTTCCGGTGTGACGGGTTCCGGCTTCTCGCTCGGTTTGCGCAAGGAGAACGGCTCGTTGGAATCGCTGTGCAGAGTCAGCGTGCCCAAGACCGGCGACAACAACTGGGACACCTACAAGGTGGTCAGCGGGAAACTCTCCAAACCGCTGCAGGCAGGCCGGCAGACCCTGCACCTCCAAATCACCGGGGCCAGTTGCAACATCGACAAAATCGTGCTGACATGCACCCAGGAAGACGGGATAAAAGAAGTGAGCGCATCGGCCGGCAAAGCCGACAGCCGCCACAACCTCGCCGGACAGAAGGTGGATGCCGGCTACAAAGGCATCGTCATCAGAAACGGACGCAAAATGTTAGTCAAGTAAAACCATAAAGACCAAAAAACATGAGAAAATATTTGCTTTCAGCATTGATGCTGTGTGCCACCGCAGCTGTGATGGCACAACCGCAAGGCGGCTTCGGCGGCTTCGGCGGCTTTCAACAAGAAGTGAAACTCGAGACCTCGCAGAAATGGGAAGATGTCAACTACGCCGGCGACGACAAGGCCTACCATACCTGCGACATCTACCTGCCCAAAGAGGTGAAGGCCTCTTACCCCGTGGTCATACACATCTATGGCAGCGCATGGTTCAGCAACAACAGCAAGAGAATGGCCGACCTCGGCACCATCGTCAAGTCGTTGCTCAACGCAGGCTATGCCGTGGTGTGCCCCAACCACCGCTCCAGCATGGATGCGGAATGGCCCGCACAGCTCCATGACATCAAGGCTGTCGTGCGCTTCGTACGCGGAGAGGCCAGCAAATACAAGTTCGACACTTCCTTCATCGCCACCAGCGGATTCTCATCCGGAGGGCACCTATCATCGGTCACCGCCACCACCAGCGGTCAGCTAAAAGCTACCGTGGGCACTGTCAGCGTCGACTTGGAAGGTCAACTCGGCAACTACACCCGCGAGAGCAGTGCCGTCAACGCCGCCTGCGACTGGTCGGGTCCCATCGACCTCACCAACATGGACTGCGGCGACCACATGAAGATGGGTGCCGACAGTCCGGAAGACAAACTGCTCAACTCCAAACTGTCGGAGAACCCTGACAAATACCGCAGCCTCAGCGCCACCACTTATGTGGACAAAAACGACCCGCCCATCATCATCTTCCATGGAGAGAAAGACAATGTGGTGCCTTGCTGCCAGGGAAAGGAGTTCTACGACACGTTGACCGCTGCCGGAGTGAAGACCGAGGCAACGTTTGTGCCGGAAGGCGGACACGGCATGGGCATGTATGCCGAAGAGAATCTCCAGAAGATGGTCAATTTCCTCAATGCGGCAAGAGAGAAAACCTCAAAAGGCAAGAAGTAATATACTCACTCAAGTTTCGCATTTGCTCAACTTTTTGGAGTTTAGGAGTTTAGGAGATTGGGAGTTTAGACATATGACGATGATGGCCTATGGCTCATTATAGTGATGTCTACACTCCTACACTCCCAAACTCCTACACTCCTTCAGACGTCAGGATCTTATATATACAGAGGTGAATTCTCCTGGCTCACCTGACCAAATCCCTACCGAAAGGGTGATTTTCCGAATATTTGTAGGAAAATCACCCTTTCGGTTTAGGCATAATCCTTTTCATGGACGTGTTTTTTGCACTAATTTTGCCATCAGAAAACAAGAGATAGACAACAAGAATATCAACCATCAAAAAAGATACGACTATGAAGAAGATAATGACCCTGGTGATGATGACGGTGATAGCCGTCTCCGCCACCGCAATGAACTACAGTGCCGCACGCAACGAGGCTCTCTTCCTCTCCGACAAGATGGCCTACGAGCTCGGACTGACAGCCACACAATATGAGGCAGTGTATGAGATCAACCTCGACTACCTGCTCAATGTCAACAAACGCGCCGATGTCTTCGGCATCTGGTGGGACGTGCGCAACCGCGACCTGCATCTCGTGCTCAGCACATGGCAGTACGACCGCTACATCGCCAGCACATGGTTCTACCGCCCGATCATCTGGAGCAACACAGGTATGAAGTTCGCCATCCACACCCGCTACGCCAAAGACCGGATGTTCAACCATCGTCCCGCAGTGTACGCGACCTTCAAAGGTGGGCACAGCCACAGGGGCAATAGCTTCTACAGCGCACACCGCTACGAAAAGCCCAACCCTCCCAAGGGCCATGGCAAGACCAACTCCATCACCTCGGTGGGCAACAACCACAACCGCCCCTCGACCGGCAACCACAATCCCTCTGCACCCACCCGCACGTTCGGCAAGCATCCTTCGGGCAACATTGCCAGCAACGGCAACCGCACCGCAGCCCCCAAGGGCACGTTCGGAGCGCGCAGATGATGCCATATACCTCTATATATACAGCATGGGAGACCATGATGCCTGCCCCCACATCCTCGCAAGAAGATGTGGGGGCTTTTATGGATGGGGGTCACTTCACTCTGACAATCTTGCAACCGTCAATGGTGCGGCGGTCTTGGCTGATGTTCAGCCCTACGGCCCAAACGGGTCGCGGGTCGGCGGCGAAGCGCACAGCGTAATCCTTGGCGATAATCTGGTCGGTAGCCTCGGCAGCGGTCTTGCCATATTTCAACTCCAGAATATAAATGCCGTGGGGCACCTTCAGGGCAATGTCCATGCGCCCGTCGCTGGTCTGGTCCTCAGCACTGATATCGGCACCCACGGCGAGGAAGGCAGCATAGAGCAACGACTGATACAACTGCTCGTTCTGGTTCTTGTCAGTGATGGAATAAGGGATGCCTGCATACCACTTGCGGATGACTTCGACAAACTGCTCGAAAGTCTTGTCTTCAAAACGCAAGTCGTTGAAAGCGATGCCCAACGCATCGCAACTGCCCACATAGTCTTCCATATAGTATTTATACAGGCACTCGGCAAAGCCTTCGCGCACCTCCTCGTTGGGGAAGCCCAGCGTCCAAATGTCGCGGCGGCCGTCATAGCCTTTCAATGTCAGATACCCACTCTGATAAAGTGCCGGTATGGGGTCGGTGATGCGCTCTGTAGGCGCATCGAAACGAGAGAGTTTGGCCGAATAGCCCTCCAACTCCACAAGACTGATGTCGGTTCGTGTGCGCAGGATATTGATGAGCGACGTGGGGGTGCCGGTAGAAAACCAGAAATTCATGATGCGGCCCATGGCGAAAGCATTGATCAGACTCCATGGACAGTAGATATCGGTCATGCGGTCGGAGAAATGGTAACCGTCATACCAATATTTCAACTTCGCCACGACAGTATCATAATCAAAGAAGAGGTCATACTGGTTACCAAACTCAACCAACTTCTCCGTCAGCAGTTCTATGTCGGGCTTCATCTGTGTAAGCAACTCATGCTCAGTGATACCACAGATACCCTCATACTGAGGGTCGAAGGTCAATTGCTGCAAATTATTCAGTTCGCTAAAGACCGAAAGTTGAGAAAATTTCGAGATTCCGGTGAGAAAGACGAATCGCAGATACTGCGACTGCGCCTTCAGGGGTGAGAAAAGGTTGCGCACACGGTTGCGGATGTAGTCCTGCAACTCCGGCTGGTGCATGGAGTCGAGCATCGGCGCATCATATTCATCGATGAGCACCACCACCTTCTCACCGGTCTGGGAATAGGCGGCCTTGATGAGATTCGACAACCGGTCATCATAGTTATACTCATCTATCGCCTTGAGCCCCCAATCCTCTTCTATACGCCGCAATATGCCATTAAGGGTTCCGTGCAGTCGTTCCTTCTCATAATATTTTCCACTTGACAAATCTATGCGGATAACGGGATGTTTCTTCCATTCCTTCTCCTTGTCATAGATATACAAGCCCTCAAACAGTTCCTTGCGTCCTTCGAAATAGCAGCGCAGCGTGTCTACCATCAGCGACTTGCCAAAACGGCGAGGACGGCAGAGGAAGAAGTTGACGGCTTTTGTCGTCACCATCTTATACACATATTCTGTCTTGTCGACATAGACGGCCCCGCTTTCCCGGATCCTGTCAAACTCCTGTACGCCCACGGCGTAGCCCCTGTCTTGTGTCTCTGTCTGTGCCATTTTCTTCTGTCGGCAAGCCTTAGCGCAATGCCTACCGCAAAGATACGAGAATTTCCGCAAAAAGCATCACAATTGCAACTAAAAATTGAAGGAGTTCTCCTTCCTTACAATCTGGTAAGTAGTGTTTTCAAGTTTTTTCATTTTGACAGGCCCTCATTTGCTGATGAAGAAGTCTTGGCTGCAAGTTCACTTTCCCTGACTATTCCCAGATAAACATTGACGGGTCGAGCATGATGCTCTTGGGCTCGCCGCGTCTTCCCGTGATGAAATAGTTCTTGGCAAGCCGCTCGTCAAAGTAGCTGATGAAAGCCTCGCGGATACGGGCGCATTTCTCGTTGATGCTGTTGCTACAGGGATTGGTGATATCGCGGATGCTCTGCTCTTGCCTCATACGACCGCCTATAGGACGAAGTTTGAGATATATCTGAAGCAACTCCGTATAATAGTCTGACAACTCCTTGAAACGGATGCCTTCGGGATGATGGAGAAACAAGAAGAAGACCGCCTTGGGCAGGACTGCCAGCCTGATTTCCATGTTGTTGTAATCCACCAGAAAAATCCGGTAGTCCTTGGTGATGCGCAGACGGCTCAGGCGCTCACACTCGTCGATGATTCCGTGAATGAACAATGTGTTCACACCCTTGAGGCGCAATGCCTTGACACCGCTCTGATTTCCTCTATCAGTTCACGTGACTCGCTATCGAAATGATTGTCGGCGTAGTCTGCCAATTGACCACGACGTGGAACGACACGCTCATCAACATCACCGATGCTGAACCTGACGTGGACGCCCTCGTCGTCCTCACCTTTTTTTCCGGCTTTCTCAACTCATGGTAGTAGATGCTTCTTTCCACCGCCACACGCTTGACTTCTTTCGCCAAAAGCGCGAAGGTACGTTTATTGGGCCGATACCATTTCGGCTCTATCGCCACTGATTGCAGTACGGTGTTGCCCTCGGCGTCCTCTACGGGGATATCCAAGGCAAAGACAAGCGACGGCTCGATGGTCTCGCCATCAATGGCATAATCGGTCAGCGACGGAAGACCGTCGATAATGGCACGACACTCTTCATCCTTGAGGTAAGGAGCATGGTAATGAACGGTCTCGTCAAACAGGTTGGGAAGATAGCAGAACTCCAGGCCATGGCGATGAAAAGTTTTCCTCAACCATGTATAATGGTCAAGGATGAATGTGTTGAGCTTTTTATGATAGGATGACTCAACATAGATAACTTGTCCACTTTCTGGATCAAAAGGCAGGCTCTTGAATGACAGTTCTCTCACCATAATCCAACTTTCTTGCAAAAGGTAATGATTGTTCTCTGTTCTGCAAAATTATTAACATTTTTATCTTGACCGGCATATAATTCCCGATTTTTAACTAATTTTGCAAAAAATTCATACACAGCCCCAAAAGTATATGAGGCTGCACCGTCAATCACAGAAAACTTAACTGACGCTCCTCCCCGCCCACGCAGACCACTCGGCCAGAAGGAGAATGGAATCCCGGAAACACTATCACCCTACAAAATATCGTGAAACAAATGAAAAAATTCGTGACTACCGTGCTGATGGCTGCCGCATTCGTAGCCGCAAACGCACAAGACAAACTCTATGCCGATGAGTTTCCACTCGGAGACGTGACACTCAACGACGGAGTGCTGAAAAAAGCCCGTGACCTCAACATCCACACACTGCTGCAGTATGACTGCGACAGGCTGCTGGCTCCCTACCGCAAGGAGGCAGGACTGGAGCCCAAGGCAAAAGCCTATCCCAACTGGGACGGACTCGACGGCCATGTGGGCGGACACTATCTCACCGCCATGGCCATCAACGCTGCCACCGGCAGCGAGGAGTGCCGCCAGCGGATGGAATACATGATCAGCGAACTTCAGACGTGCGCCGACGCCAACGTGCGCAACCATCCTGAATGGGGCCGCGGCTATGTGGGCGGAATGCCTGGCAGCGACCGCCTCTGGAGCACGTTCAAGAAAGGCGACTTCCGTGTCTATTTCGGTTCGTGGGCACCTTTCTACAACCTCCACAAGATGTTTGCAGGTCTCCGCGATGCCTATGTCTACTGCGGCAACGAGCAGGCCAAGCAACTCTTCATCGGCTTCTGCGACTGGGCCATCGACCTCACTTCGGGACTGTCCGACCAGCAGATGGAGCAAATGCTCGGCAATGAGCACGGAGGCATGAACGAAGTGCTGGCCGACGCCTATGCCATCACTCACGAGAAAAAATATCTCGACTGCGCCAAGCGATTCTCACACCGCAGGCTGCTCACTCCCATGTCGCAACGCATCGACTGCCTCGACAACATGCACGCCAACACACAGGTGCCAAAGGTGGTGGGATTTGAGCGTATCGCCGAACTCAGCGGCGACGAGGCCTACCACAACGCCAGCACCTTCTTCTGGGACATCGTCACAGGAGAGCGCTCTCTCGCCTTCGGAGGAGACAGCCGCAGGGAGCACTTCCCCAGCCGCGAGGCCTGCACCGACTTCATCAACGATATCGACGGCCCCGAGTCGTGCAACACCAACAATATGCTCAAACTGACCGAGGACCTGCACCGCTATGCCCCCGACGCCCGCTACGCTGACTTCTACGAGCTGGCCACTTTCAACCATATCCTCTCCACACAGCATCCTGAGCACGGCGGCTACGTCTATTTCACACCGGCACGCCCGCGCCACTACCGCAACTACTCCGCCCCCAACGAGGCCATGTGGTGCTGCGTGGGCACAGGCATGGAAAACCATGGTAAATACGGGCAGTTCGTCTACACCCACAGAGGAAACGCGCTGTATGTGAATCTCTTCGTCGCCTCAGAGCTCAACTGGCGCGACCGAGGCATCCGCCTGCGCCAGGAGACCGCCTTCCCCTATGCCGAGACCAGCAAGATGACCATCACCGAGGGGAAAGGACAGTTTGCCCTGCTGGTGCGCTACCCCGGATGGGTGAAAGCCGGTGAATTGACCGTGAAAGTGAACGGCCAACCTGTCGACATCTACACTGGTCCCGGCAGCTATGTGGCCATCGACCGCAAATGGAAGAAAGGCGACACGGTGGAGGTGGGCTTCCCCATGCACAACAGCATCAAATACCTGCCCAACGTGCCGCAATATGTGGCCCTGATGCACGGACCCATCCTGCTGGGTATGAAGACTGGCACAGAAGACTTGGCTCACCTTATCGCCGATGACAGCCGCTTCGGACAATATGCCAGCGGCAAGAAACTGCCTGTCAACGAGGCGCCGATCCTCATCAACGACAACATAGAGGCCATCGCCGACCAACTGTCGCCAGTGGCCGGCAAACCGCTCCACTTCACCCTTTCCACACGCACGGTCAACGAAATCAAAGGCGAGTTGCAACCCTTCTTTGAAATCCACGACTCACGCTACATGATGTATTGGCTCGCCCTCTCTGAGCACAGCTATGAGGCCTACCTGGCACAGCTCGCCAAGGCTGAGGAGGAGCGCCAGGCGCTCGAGGCACGCACCATCGACAAGGTGCAGCCCGGAGAGCAGCAGCCCGAGACCGACCACAAGATGGAGACCGACCGGTCGTTCACCGGCAACACCAACGATGTGTTCTGGCGCGACGCCCGTGACGGCAACTACTTCAGCTACCTGATGCAGACAGGCGGACAGACCGACCTCAGCCTGCGCCTCAAATACTGGGGTGTGGGAGAATGGAAGTCGCATGAGTTCGACATCCTGGTAGACGACGTGCTGGTGACCTCTGTCAACAACACAGGCAAATACCGTATCTCGGAATTCAAATACGAGACCTACGAGATACCGGCCGACCTGCTGAAGGGGAAATCACAGGTCAGAGTGAAATTCGTGGCAAAACCCGGAAAGCAGATTGGTGAGATCTACGGAGTGAGGCTGATCAAGAACTGACCCGGCGCACTCCGCGACCTCTGCGGGCGGAAGACCTCAGCGCTTCCGCCCTATCATCCACCGGACCACATCGGGAACGATGAGGATGAACGAAGTGAGTGAGATGATGAGCAGCCAGTCGGTCAGCGACAGCGGAGAGACGCCGAACATACTGCCGGCGAAATTGACGATGAACACCTGGCCGATGAAAATCACGACGACAATCAGGAGGAAACCCGTACTGAAGTTTCTGTGCCAGGAATGGGGGTCGCGGATGAGGTCGGCAATGTCGCCGATGAAACTCCTCCCGCTGCGGAAATACTTGGCATTGAAAATGTTCCAGAACTGCATCATCACAAAGAATGAGAAGAAAATGCCCAGTTCGTAGGTGCTGATGTGCTCCTTGCTCTTACTCATATCGGCAAAGCCGGCGATGAACTCCTTGAGCGACTCCCATGAGAGCATGGCAGCGACACCCGAACCGGCATGGGAAGCCACACTCTCATGCCACAGCAACTGCCACAGGCCAAACAGGAAGACGAAGAACACCATGCCATTGACCACGATGCGCCATGCCATGCGGCGGTCGATGATATGGGCAAACCGGCTCCGGGGCTTGTTGCGCATCACACGCTTGTCGGGAGGGAGCGACGAGAGGGCCATGGCGGCGAAGGTGTCCATGATGAGGTTCACCCACAGCATCTGCGTGACATTGAGCGGAGAGTCGAGTCCCATGAACGCTCCGGCCAGCACGATAAGGCAGGCACAGATGTTGATGGTCATCTGGAAGAGAAGGAAACGCTGGATGTTGAGATAAAGCGAGCGGCCCCACATGATGGCCTTGTTGATGCTGGCGAAAGAGTTGTCGATAATGGTGATGTCGCTGGCCTCCTTGGCACGGGCCGTACCGTCGCCCATCGACAGTCCCACCTGTGCCTTCTTCAGCGCCAGCGCATCGTTGGTGCCGTCGCCCGTCACTGCCACCACATGGCCTCTCTCCTGAAGCAGCGACACCAGACGCGACTTGTCGGTGGGCCGTGCCCTCGAGAGCACCTTGAGTTTAGGCAGCACTTCCTTGATGATATAACTGTCTTCCATCTCGGCAAACTGTGCGCCGGTGAGGGTCTGCAGCGGCTCGTCGGCGCTCATGATGCCGGTCTCACGGGCTATCTCGTTGGCTGTCAACGCCACATCGCCCGTCACCATAATCACTCTCACACCTGCGGCACGGCAGGTCTCCACAGCCTCACGCACATCTTCTCTCACAGGGTCGGCCATTCCCACGAAGCCGCAAAACAGCATAGGGGCCTTTTCTCCTTCCGACATTTCCTGATAGGCAAATGCCAGCGTACGGCGCCCTATCTGCTGCAGTGCCTCCAGTCCGGCTCTCACCTCGTCCACTGTATGTCCGCCGGCGACGCCGTCGCACATCTGGAGCACCACCTCGGGAGCCCCTTTCAAGAATTTCCACACCTTGCCGGTAGTCTCGTCACGGGCCACCGTCACCATGTGTTTCGTCTCGGGCGTGAATGTGGCCTGCTGCAGGATGGTGCACCTCTCTCGCAGAGGCCGGTAGTCGATGTCCTTCCTGCGCATCAGCCAATAGAGCAACGAGCCTTCGGTGGGATTTCCCACAGTGCGGGGTTTGCCGTTGGGGCGGATGGCGAGTTCTGCCGTGGAGTTGACGGCGATGCCGAGGGCGAAGAAATCGAGGTCGACATAGACATCTTTGTCGTCGAGCACACGCAACTTATTCTTCGTGAGCGTTCCTGTCTTGTCGGTACAGATCACCGTGGCGGCTCCCATGGTCTCACAGGCATGCAATTTCCTCACAAGGTTGTTCTCCTTGAGCATCTTTCTCATACTCAAGGCCATACTGATGGTGACACTCATGGGCAGTCCCTCGGGCACAGCCACGACGATAAGTGTCACGGCGATGAGGATAGAGTCGAGCGTGAACTCCACCACGGCAAGCAGGTCGCCATTGTTCTGTGTGTTGCCGTCGAAGAGGAAATAATAGGCGAGGCGCCCCAAGACTATCAGCACGGCGATGAGATAGCTGGCATTGGTAATCCAGCGGCCCAGGGAGTTGAGCTGTTTGTTGAGCGGGGTCTCCACCTGCTTTTCCTCTATCAGGCTCATCGCCCCCTTGCCCTCCTCGGTGTCGGTGCCCACGGCGGTCACCTGATAGAGGCAGTGGCCCTCGATGACGATGCTCCCGCGGAGCAGGAAATTGCGGGGATATGCCTCTTGCTCCCTCTCGCCTTCGTCGGCCAGCTCGCTTTTCGTGGTGAACATCTCGCCGGTGAACGCACTCTCGTCGACACGGACAGACTGGGCAGAGAGCACAACGCCGTCGGCAGGCACCTCGTCGCCGCTCTCGAGTCTGACGATGTCGCCCAAGACCACATCGCTGCGCTTCACCTGAAGCATCTGCGGGCGGTCGGTTTTCCGGTTGGCTCCTTGGGCCCAGCGAAGCACCTTCACAGGCCGCTCGTCTTTCTTCTGGTTGAGCACGTCAAACTCTCTGTCGGCTCTGACCTCGAAGATGAAACCGATGCCGGTGGCTAAAAGAAGGGCTATCAGCACTCCTACCGGCTCAATGATGTTGAGCCATGACCGGCCGGCCTCCAAAATCTCATAGAGCGACACCGCCACAGAGAAGACGAACACCACCAGGAGCACGATGATGAGCGGATCCTGGAATTTTTTCAGATAACCTTTCCACAGCGGCTCTTTCTCAGGTTGGGGGATGATATTCTTGCCCTGACCGTCGACGACGGCTGCAGAGCCTTGTTCCAGGCACTTATTTCTTATATC
>CADBLU010000310.1 GCA_902795605.1 uncultured Prevotellaceae bacterium
ATGATTATGGTGCATGCAGCACATGATTGGGCCTCACACATGCATTTAACCATATTTGACCTGATGCATGTAAGGAAGTTTAAGTCAAAAATAACAATAGAAATAAATCAAAATTACAACAATGAAAAAGATATGTAACGGCATAAATGCAACAGTTGACAGACAAGAAGCAGTTCTGGGATTTTATGGAATAGAAGTTATTACAGACAAGATTGAGGACCAGATTAATGATTATCTAAATAACAGGTATGATGCCCTTAGTGCTGTTATTACTATTGGTCGTTTGAACAACGTTAGAAAAAAAGTGTTCAAAGAAATCGGTAATCGCAAAAGTCCTGTCCTTCCCTGCCTGGAAGAATTCAGGAAACAAATTGAAGAAAATCACAAAGCATTATATAATCAGTACAAACATTTAATTATTGACTAGCTATGACATTTAAAGAATTAGTAATGAACAATGAATTCAAGAGCCTTGTACCCCAACTCATCAGCATAGATGAACGTTGTAAAGAGGCTTTGAGGTCTTTTGAGTATTCTTTCAATCTTATCAGAAGAATGGAAGCAAAGCCTGACGGTAAGACTGTAAAGATCTGCTGGAGCGATCCTTCTTACGAGGTTCCTTTTATTACTGTCACCAATCTGCATGATGGAGAATGGGAGGAATGTATTGCCAGAGAATTGATAGTTGACAAGGAAGTACACCTTTCTGATGCAGCACTCTGCGCTCATTGTTTATGGGAAATTACCTTTTGGGGATTTACACCAGAACAAGAAGTAGAACACTTTGAAAACGTTCTAAATGGAAGAAAAAATAGGAAGAAGCAGTATTACAAATCAAAACTTGCATAATTATGAAAACGACCAAACTAATATTTGCGTGTCTTGTGATAATGTCATTTGTAGCATGCAAGAAAGATTATCAGAAGTTGGCAACTGAATATGAACGTGCGCTACCAGATACGGTCAAAGTATTATTAGAACAGATTAATGACATTGATCACAATGTGTATATAATGCGCGGCGATGATCTATACAGGCATAGCTTTGATGACAATGGCGACATTGTTATTAAACCACAACTCGAAGAAGATGAAAGCGTATATGGTATATATGTCGGAAAGGAAAACATCGCTTTTCTTTCCTTTGCAGATACATGGATGAATACGAAGTTCCAACTATACAATTTGAAGACACAGAAGTTTATTGATGTGACAAAGTTCGCAGGAACATTTCATAACGATGTTATCATTAATCCTAAGGACAGCACTATTTCTGGTTATCAATTAGCCAATGTGGAATCTTATGTGAGAGTCTATTATGATTATGATGGTAAAATTATAAAAGAAGAACAAGTGGATAATCCCAATATGGGAGATTTTGATGTTCCCAGTTTAAAGTATTGGCAATGTATATATTGTCAATTAGTAGTGAAGTCACCAAATAAACCTGCTGAGAAGGGGACACAATGTCCTGTTAGAAACAATATGTTCTATCCACATGTCTGGCAATACATCGGTGAAGCACAGTAAAATGAGATCATGTATTTTGTTCGCAATTTGTTCGCAAAAAGAGAAATCAGCAACCTTCGATTTCTCGTAAGTTGCTGATTTCCTGTGTGGACCAGCCAGGGCTTGAACCTGGGACCTCCAGATTATGAGTCTGTTGCTCTAACCAACTGAGCTACAAGTCCGGCCTGCATGGTGCAGAATTTAGGATTGCAAAAGTAGTGGTTTTTGTTGATATTTGCAAATTTTTGTCTCAGATTTTTTTTCAGGAGGTGAAAAATGGGAGAAAATTTGGAGAATTGCGGCCGTTTCACTAATTTTGTCACTTTATGACGCGGGGCACGGGCGCAAATGCCGGCACGACGCCGTGCGGGCATCCCCACTTGCCATGACAGCATCGCCGTCCACCGTCATCATCAAAGCAAAAACGCCAGTCAATGGAGGAAGACTTCGACATCAGAAACGAAAGGGTATCAAAGGCAGAGAGCGACTTCGAGAACGCCCTCCGGCCGTTGCGCTTCGCCGACTTCAGCGGTCAGAAGAGCGTGGTAGACAACCTGCAGGTGTTTGTGGAGGCTGCCAAATACCGCGGCGAGCCCCTCGACCACACCCTGCTCCACGGTCCGCCGGGCCTGGGCAAGACGACGCTGAGCAACATCATCGCCAATGAGCTCGGCGTGGGCTTCAAGCTCACCAGCGGTCCCGTGCTCGACAAGCCCGGCGACCTGGCCGGCATCCTCACCTCGCTCGACACCAACGACGTGCTCTTCATCGACGAGATACACCGCCTCTCGCCCGTGGTGGAGGAGTATCTCTATTCGGCGATGGAAGACTACCGCATCGACATCATGATCGACAAAGGGCCGTCGGCACGATCGATACAGATCAGCCTCAACCCCTTCACCCTCGTGGGCGCCACCACGCGCAGCGGACTGCTCACGGCCCCCCTGCGCGCCCGCTTCGGCATCAACATGCACCTGGAGTACTACGACCCCGACACCATCACCGTCATCCTCAAACGGTCGGCAAGCATCCTCAAGGTGCCCATCAGCCATGAGGCAGCCGTGGAGATAGCCCGGCGCAGCCGCGGCACGCCACGTATCGCCAACGCCCTGCTGCGCCGCGTGCGCGACTTCGCCCAGGTGCGCGGCAACGGCACCATCGACCTGCAGATAGCCCAGGTGGCCCTCACCGCCCTCAACATCGACCGCTACGGTCTCGACGAGATCGACAACAAGATCCTCACCACCATCATCGACAAGTTCAAGGGCGGACCCGTGGGCATCACCACCATCGCCACTGCCATCGGCGAGGACGCAGGCACCGTGGAGGAGGTCTACGAGCCCTTCCTCATCATGGAAGGCTTCATCAAGCGCACGCCCAGAGGGCGCATGGTCACCGAGCTCGCCTACCGCCACCTGGGGCGCAACCCCTACAACGGCAGGGCGATGCAGCGCGACCTCTTCGACGACCAGGACGTCTGACACATCCATATACAAAAACCGAACGACATGAGCCACACCGCCATCTTCGTGGGGAGTTTCGACCCCTTCACCATCGGCCACGACGACATCGTCAGAAGAGCCCTCACACTCGTCGACCGCCTCGTCGTGGGCGTGGGCAACAACATCGGTAAGCACTATGCCCACACCGCCGAGGAGCGCGTGGCAGCCATCGCCGCCCTCTATGCAGACGAGCCGCGCATAGAGGTGAAGGCCTACAGCGACCTCACCATCGACTTCGCCAAGAGAGAGGGCGCACAGTTTGTGGTCAAAGGAGTGCGCAGCACCCACGACTTCGAATATGAGCGCACACAGGCAGAGGTCAACCGCCGCTTAGGAGGCCTGGAGACCCTCCTCCTCTGCGCCTCTCCCCATCTCGACTGCGTCAGTTCGACGCTCGTCAGGGAACTCGCCGCCTACGGGCGCGACGTCACCCCCTTCCTCCCACAGAAAACCCAACAACCATGATCACATACAACTGCGAGGGCGTCAGGATGCCCTCATTCAAGAAAAGACAAGTGACCGCCTGGATCAAGGCGGTGGCCGCCGCCCACGGCCGGAAAACCGGAGAGATAGGATATATGTTCGTCGACGACGAGCGCATCCTGCAGACCAACCGCGAATACCTGGGTCACGACTACTACACCGACATCATCACCTTCGACTACTCCGAGGGCGACATCATCAGCGGCGACATCGTCATCTCGCTCGACACCGTCGCCTCCAACGCCGAGCAGCAAGGCACACGCTACGACGACGAGCTGCTCAGGGTGGTGATACACGGCATTCTCCACCTCTGCGGCATCAACGACAAAGGACCCGGGGAGAGAGAGGTCATGGAGAAAGAGGAGGACACTGCCCTCGGCATGCCCTCATGCCCGCTCCGCCAAGGGTGACAAAAAGCCTTTTTTCACCCCACCGCCCGAAATGTAGCGCAAAAAGTTGTCCGTTACACGGAAAATTCATATATTTGCCACGTTTTTGCACACTTATAAGCAAATGAACCATCTCTGCAACGCCACTTGGCGCTTCACCATGCTACTGCTGATGACGGTCGTGATGGCCGCCACAGGACTTTATGCCGACGCCGCAGGCATCGACCGCGCCAGCGACGGCTCTCCCATCTGGAGTGCCGACAACATCGAGATGGTCTATCTGAAAGACTCCACGCAGTTTGTCTGCGACCCCGACCATATCCTCGACGTGGAATACAAAGACAGCGCCAACTACTACCTGCGGCGCCTGCACAGCGAGTTCGACATACAGACCGTCTTCATCATCGTCAACCATGTGAAAAACGGCGACGCCTTCCGCATGGCACAGGACGTGGGCAACAAATATGGCGTGGGATACAAAGACACACGCACTGGACTCGTCATCGTCATCGCGGTGGAAGACAAGCAGTACTTCATCGCCACCGGCAACGGCCTCGAGGAGTTCCTGCCCGACATCACCTGCAACCGCATCGCCACCAACTTCATCAAACCCAACATGAGGGCCGGCAACCCGTCGCTCGCCGTGGCGCAGACCTGCAAGGCCGTCTACACACAGGTGCAGAGCGGCGAACTGCCTCCAGCCACCTCTATCACCTCTGACGAAGATGACGACGACTTCATCATCGCCCTCATCATCCTCATCTTCATCATCATCTGGCTCTGGCGCAACGACAACAACATCTTCACCAGCGGTGGATACAGCGGAGGAGGTGGATACAGCGGTGGCTACAGCGGAGGAGGATTCAGCAGCGGAGGCGGAGGATTCGGCGGCGGAAGCTTCGGAGGAGGCAGCTTCGGAGGCGGAGGCGCCGGAGGCAGCTGGTGACCCACAGAAACATCACATATTATTCATAAAAACCACAAGAAAAATGAAAAAAAGTACTATCTTCATTGCAGCCCTTGTCATCATCGGACTTTGGGCCATCTCGGCCTACAACGGCATGGTGGGCATCCAGGAGGAAGCCACCAACGCAGCAGCCAACGTACAGTCGGCCTACCAGCGCAGAGCCGACCTCATCCCCAACCTCGTGGAGACGGTGAAGGGATATGCCACCCATGAGGAGAACACCCTCAAGGAGGTGGTAGAGGCACGCGCCAAGGCCACGGCCATCACCATCGACCCCAGCAACTGCACCCCCGAGCAGCTCCAGGCTTACCAGGAGGCTCAGGGTCAACTCGGCCAGGCCCTCGGCAAACTGCTTGCCGTCTCTGAGAGCTATCCCGACCTGAAGGCCAACGAGAACTTCATGGACCTGCAGAAGCAGCTCGAAGGCACCGAGAACCGCATCAACGAGGCACGCAACAAGTATAATGCCGTCGTCACCGACTACAACAGTCAGATCCGTGCGTTCCCGAAGAACATCTTCGCCAAGATCTTCGGATTCAACGTCATGGAGAAGTTTGCCGCTGATGCCAACGCACAGAACGCTCCAAGTGTGAAGTTCTAATATTGCCGCACACCGAAAGGTGTATAAAACATCATCTGCCGACGCGACACGTCTGACGGCCCTGAAGGGACGCGGCGTGTCGCGTCCGCTAAACAGCACAAGACAAAAATGAAGCAACACCTCATCGCCCTCCTCTTTATCGCCTGCTCATGCACCTTCGGCACCGGCAGCCATCCCTCGGACAACAGGGAAAACAGCACCAAAGAGCAACGAGGCGACACCGGCAACACCGGCAACGCCGACACCGCCACAACCCAAGACGCCGACGCCACCCAGGTGCCACAGCGCATCGTCCATCCCGAGCGCACCTGCACGCCCGCCGACACCGCCCACCTCAGCGCCACCGCCCTGTCGATGGAGCGGCAAGGCATGGTCAACGTCCACCGCGCCGACCCCACCATCGAAGTGAGCCTGATGTATTCGCGCCCCGACAACTTCACCGGGCGCGTGCTCTACGACGACCTGCGCGAGGGATATCTCCACCCCAAGGCCATCAAGGCGCTCACCATTGCCCAGCAGCGGCTCCATGAGTTGCGCCCCGACCTGAGCCTCATCATCTTCGACGCCACAAGGCCCATGAGCATCCAGCAGAAGATGTGGGACGTGGTGAAGAACACCCCGAAATATTTCTATGTGAGTAATCCCGCTCGCGGAGGCGGCATGCACAACTACGGCATGGCCGTAGACATCTCCATCTGCCGCGTCAACGGCGACACCATCCCCATGGGCGCCACCGTCGACTTCATGGGCGACCTCTCGCACATAGACAAGGAGGACCTGCTGGTGAAAAACCACCGCATCAGCGAGGAGGCACGGGCCAACAGGCAACTGCTGCGCCAGGTGATGGCCGCCGGAGGCTTCAAGCCGATACGCACCGAGTGGTGGCACTTCAACCTCTGCTCACGCGACGAGGCCCGCAGGCATTATAAAGTGATTAAATAGGTTCGGCCTTCGGCCTTTGGCGAAGGCCAAGGCCGATTGAAGATTAATCCGGCCTTCGCTTTCTCCGTATGCTGCGGTTTCTCCGCAGCCGAAAGACGCGAACCGTGAACAGGCAAATCATATGTCTAAACTCCCAAACTCCTAAACTCCTAAACTCCTAAACTCCTAGAAAATCTCCCAAACTCCTAGAAAATCTCCTAAACTCCCCCAAAAAATCCCCTAAGCACCCCAAAAAAATTGCATCCCCAAGACATCCCTTTCGACCCCGACAGACTGGCTCCCGGCACCCCCACACGCACCTTCGTCGACAGCCACCGCCACGACGACGCCACCACACTGGCGCTGCAGGGCGGCAAGTATCCTGACGTGTGCATGCCGCTGGCCATCAGTCAGATAGAAGGATGGCAGAAAGCGCGGACCAAACTCCCCCGGTGGGCGGCCATCGAGGGTATCATATTCCCGCCGCACCTCGCTCTCGAGCAGTGCTCGTCGGATGTCACCGCGCAATACAAGGCGAGGCTCGCACGGCGCCTCACCGACAACGGAGAGTCATGCCAGGGATGCTTCGCCGACATCACCGGCGGTCTGGGCGCCGACTTCGCCGCCCTTGCCCCTCTCTTCGCCAGAGCCATCTATGTGGAGCGCCAGCAGGTGCTCTGCCAGTGTGCCCGCCACAATTTCCCCCTCCTGGGACTCGGCGGCGCTGAGGTGTGGCATGCCGATGCCGTCGAGGCCCTCGACCGACTGCCGGCCCTCGACCTCCTCTTCATCGACCCCGCCCGCCGCGACAGCCACGGCGCACGCACCTACGCCATCACCGACTGCACCCCCGACCTGCTGCCGCTCCTGCCCACGCTGTTGCAGCGGGCTAGCCATGTGATGGTGAAGCTCTCGCCGATGCTCGACTGGCACCACACCGTGGAGTGCCTGCAGCAGACGGTAGAAGGATGTGTGGAAGAGGTGCATATCGTGGCCATGGGAGGAGAGTGCAAGGAACTGCTCTTAGTGCTCTCGCAACGGCACGGAGACACACCGGCCATCCTCTGCTGCCACAACGACGCCCACGACTTCCGCACGACCATCGGCAGCGAGACGGCACAGACAGCCACACCCACCGTGGCCGACGCAACCGAGGCGGCACAGGCAGCATGGCTCTGCGAGCCGAATGCCGCCATCATGAAGTCGGGATGCTTCGCCACCCTCTGCCAGCGCTACCCCGTCAAGGCCCTCGCCGCCAACAGCCATCTCTTCCTCGCCCACGAGCACGTCGACGCGTTCCCCGGACGGCAGTGGCCCGTGCTCGGCGTCACCACGCTCAACAAGCGGCAACTGCGGCAGGCGCTCGACGGCATCACCCGTGCCACCATCGCCGTTCGCAACTTCCCCCTGTCGCCCGAGCAGTTGCGGCGCAGACTCAAACTCTCCGACGGCGGCGACATCCATATCGTGGCCTCCACCACCGCCCGGCGCGAGCATATCCTCTTCGTCTGTGGGGCAAAGGGCAGCGCGACATAACCGGAAATGGATTTTTTTGCTTACCTTTGTGCCCGCTTTTGACATCGACATGGAAGAACGCAAAAAGACAGAAGAGGAAAAGACGACTGCCGCAAGCACGGGAAACGAGGCCGTAAGCACAAGAAATGAGGCCGTAAGCACGAGAAATGAGGCCGTAAGCACGAGAAATGAGGCCGCCGCCGGACTGCGCGACGGCATTCCCATCGCCATGGGATATTTCGCCGTGGCCTTCTCGCTCGGCATCATCGCCAAAAAGGCGGGACTGACGGCCGGCCTCGGGTTCGTGTGCAGTTTCTTCACCCGTGCCTCCGCAGGCGAGTATGGCGTCTATACACTGGTGGCCATCAACGCCGCATACGTGGAGGTGGTGGCCATGAGCCTTGTGGCCAACCTCCGATATATGCTCATGAGCGCGGCGCTCTCGCAGAAGATAGCGCCCGCCACTCCGTGGTATCACCGCATGCTCATGGCCTGCTGCATCACCGACGAGGTGTTCGGCATCTCTGTCAACCACAAAGGCTACACCCCGCCGGCATACACCTATGCCGCCGCACTCATCTCCACTCTCTTCTGGGCGTCGGGATGCGCCGCCGGCATCATCGCAGGCGGACTGCTGCCCACACCCATCGTGACGGCACTGAGCACCGCCCTCTATGGCATGTTCATCGCCATCATCATGCCGCCAGCGCGCAGCGACCGCCATGTGCTCTATGCCGTGGCCGCCAGTTTCGCTCTCAGCGGACTGTGCGCCATGGCTCCCGTCATTGGCCAATGGTCGGCGGGCACTCGCACCATCCTGCTCACGGTGGCCATCTCTATGGCGGCTGCCTGGCTTCACCCCATCAAAGACAATGACCATGGAAAAGCGTGAAATCATCATCTGCATCTTGTTGGCCATCGTCACCACCAACCTCATCCGCCTGCTGCCGATGATTCTCATCAAGGGGCAGATAAAAAACGTGTTCCTAAGGAGTTTCCTCTACTATGTGCCCTACGTCACACTGGCAGTGATGACCTTCCCGGCCATCATCGACACTACGCTGTCACCAATCTCAGGTCTGGTGGCTCTCGCCGTGGGCATCGTGGCCGCATGGCGAGGGGCAGGGCTCTTCCCCGTGGCTATCATCTGCTGCGCCATCGCTTATCTGATGGACAGCCTCATAGGGGCGTAAATTTTCCAGGGGAGATGGGGTAAGGAGATGAGGAGTTTGGTTTTAAGGAGTTTAGGAGTTTAGGAGTTTGGGAGTTTAGACGTATGATTTGTTGGTTCATCGTTTATAGTGGATAGTTGCGATGATATCGCAACATACCGAACGAGGGAGCAACTATAGCTGATTGAGGATTGAAGATTGAGGATTGAGGATTGGATTTTTGGAGCAGCGAGAGCAAAGTCAAACTTGCTTGAACTCTACCGAGTCGCGACAAAAATCAGCAGCGGATAGTACTGAAACATTTAATTGCCATATAATTATACGGATATTTTTACTTCCAGGCATGCGAGACTTAGAGGAATTATATGAACCACCCCATATTGTACATATTTTTCGCGATAGAAATTTGTTTGATTTGAAAGATTTGGCTTCCGCTTCGCACGTCGACCGCTAGTTCTCGCTGAGGCGACTCAAAAAGATGAATCGCTGAATAGAGTTGCACCAACGTGTAACAGTTCAGCGAATAGTACTAATACTTATAATTGCCATATAATTATACGAAAATTTTTTTCTTACATGCATGCAAAACCTGAAGGAATTATATGAACTACCCCATATTATTGAAATTTTTGACAAATTCGTGGGAATTTATGTTAAGGTATGTTCTATTAATTCTGTTTATTTATAAAGCCTTATTCGATAGATTCTATTTCGGTCGCTTTTTGTTTTTATTCGGCGCATTGCGTCAAGTCTCATCGGTCGTATAGCCCGCTATACTCCCTTTTCGACTTACACTCTGCTCTCGACTAAAAATCAAAAATCGTCTCGA
>CADBLU010000311.1 GCA_902795605.1 uncultured Prevotellaceae bacterium
CCTAAAATAAAGCAAACCGCAAAATTGGAACCCGTTGATTTAACGTAATTTAAGATTTTTGGGTACAAATTAGTGAAAAACTCGGATTTGTCTCCTTGTCGTAGTTGATGCCCACGAGGAGGAGATTGTCGGCATACTGCGCCACTTTTGCGGGATATTGCTTGCGGAGAATCTGAGCAATGGCGGAGTCGGCATCACGATTAAATTTCAACTCCAGGACGAGGGCGGGGGAATCGACATTCTTGCGAGGGATGAGCACAAGATCGGCAAAGCCCTTACCCGATGGCAATTCACTGTGTATGACATAGTCGTTGCGGGCATAGTAATAGGCGATGGAGAGCACGCAGGCCAAAGAGTTCTCATTGTTGTAACTGAGGATACTTGTGTGCTCATCGTGTGCGGCATCCACACCCCTCGCCACCGCCTCACAATCACCCTCGAGGGTGGCTTGGAGGAGATACTTCGACTGTTGGATGGCATCGATGACATTTTTCCAGTTGGTGTTCTTCACTGCATTGACCATCTCACCCGCTACCTCGCGGTTGGGGATGTAACACTCCTCCTTGTTCCAGTCATAGCCGAGATAACCCAAGTGGATAAGCACGGTGAGCACATCATCACGGTTACGTATGACCGACATGTCGTTCTGGAATCCCGTCGGGTCTACCATACACCTTTCTCCACTCAGCATGCGGATGATGTCATCCTTCAACCCCTCGTAGTTCATTTGTATGTAATTAGACACGGCATCGAAGGCTCCTGTTGAGGCCCAGTAGCTCTTGCACATATCGCTGTCGATGGCCTGCATCACTGAGTTGGGATTGAGCATCGATGGCTCGTTGCCAATCTGATAGCCGTCATACCATTTCACCAACTCATCAAAATCCACATCATACTTCTCAGCCAAAATCCTCACTTCGTCTTTGGTGAAGCCGAAATAACGCGCCATCTTGCGCGGTGTCACCATAGAATACTCAATGAAGTTGTTGAGAGCCGACTCTGTCTTGTATTTTTTTATTGGCAGGATGCCAGTCATATAAACACCAGCAAAGACGTTGACGGCATTCACCTCCTTGAACATTCTACGCAACCAATTGACATAACCGTCCATGGCATTGGTGCCGGTCTTGGATTCACGGCAGATGGCGTCCCACTCGTCGATGATGAAGAAAAACTTCTCGCCTGTGGCTGCGGAGATGCGGATGAGGCAATCCATCAGGTCACCATTCTCTTTCACCTTTACATCAGGATAGGCTTCAAGAACATCTGCCTTCAGTTCCGCATCTATCATCCCCACGATGCCATCATCGTGAAAACGTGTAACGAACGAGGTCATATCGAGATAGATGACAGGATATTTGTTCAAGTGCTTCCCAAACGAGGGGTGGGTGGCAATCTCCAGATTGGCAAAGAGGTTGCCCGAATCGACAGAATGGTCGTAATAGGCACACAGCATCTTCGCCGCCATCGATTTTCCAAAGCGGCGGCAACGGGTAACACAACTGAAACGTTGCTCGGTGAAAAGTGATTTGTTGACGACAGCTATCAGTCCCGTTTTGTCAACGTATTCACCGTTCAAGGCAGACTGAAATCCCTCATTTCCTATGTTGATATATGTTCCCATGATCGTGTGTCGCAATTTGTTAGCAAAGATAGCGCAAACCGAGCGGAATGCATGACAAAACATGAAGTTTTTGTTTTCATTCCTGAGGCACAGCCTATCATCGCGAAGCAAAGATAAGTCTTTTTACAATGAAAAACAAATTTTACACCGTTTATTTTGGACTCTCCCTGATACTGTCTGCAAAGAAACTCCAGCAGAAAGTGTCGCCGTTTTTTAAGACTCTAAGGTCTTTAAGGTCCTTAAGGTGAAGGTGTGTCATCGGAAAAGCTCAAATAAATTTGGCTTTTCGCTCGGTTTGCACTACTTTGCTCGCGCGAAGATAGGCTGCACCTCGGAAAAGCTCAAATAAATTTGGCTTTTCGCTCGGTTTGCACTATCTTTGCATCCAAGACTCTTTCGAATCACTCTTAAGACAACAAGAAATGAACGACGACAAAAACGACGACGAGATAAAAGGCAACGACCCGTTGGAAGATAACGACATCAACGACACCGACGCCGAAAATCAGGAAGACATCGAAGGTCAGGAAGATTCCGAAGAACAAGAAGGCATCGAAGGCCAGGATGACATTGAAGGCCAGGAAGACGCTGAGGAGCAGGAAGACGCTGACGAAGAGGACAGTGAACTGGAAGAGGACGAGCACTCCGACTACAAGCCCGTCAACCGCTTTGATGCCTCTGCCGTGAGACACCTCAGCGGCATGTATCAGAACTGGTTCCTCGACTATGCCTCGTATGTGATCTTGGAACGTGCCGTGCCCCAGATAGACGACGGACTGAAACCCGTGCAGCGACGCATCCTCCACTCGATGAAGCGCATGGACGACGGACGGTTCAACAAAGTGGCCAACATCGTGGGCCACACCATGCAGTTTCACCCTCACGGCGACGCTTCCATCGGCGACGCACTGGTGCAGCTCGGACAGAAAGACCTGCTCATAGACACTCAGGGCAACTGGGGCAATATCCTCACCGGCGACCGCGCCGCTGCCCCCCGATATATCGAGGCCAAACTGTCGAAATTCGCCCTCGACACGGTGTTCAACCCCAAGACCACTGAATGGCAGATGAGCTACGACGGGCGCAACAAGGAGCCGGTGGCACTGCCCGTGAAATTCCCGCTGCTGCTCGCACAAGGCACTGAAGGCATCGCCGTGGGACTCACCTCGAAAATCCTGCCCCACAACTTCTGCGAACTCTGCCAGGCTTCCATCAGCTATCTCCGTGGCGAGCCTTTCCAACTCTATCCCGACTTCCCCACCGGCGGCTCTATCGACGTGAGCCGATACAACGACGGACAGAGGGGCGGCGGACTGCGCGTGCGCGCCAAGATTGAGAAACTCGACACCAAGACGCTCGTCATCCGCGAGATTCCCTTCAGCAAGACCACGACGACCCTCATCGAGTCGATCCTCAAGGCAATAGAGAGGAACAAAATCAAGGTGAAAAAGGTGGACGACAACACCGCTGCCAACGTGGAAATCCTCGTCCATCTGGCTCCCGGCGTATCGTCGGACAAGACCATCGACGCCCTCTACGCCTTCACCGACTGCGAGATCAACATCTCGCCCAACTGCTGTGTAATCGTCGACAAGAAGCCGGAGTTCCTCACCGTGAGCGACCTGCTGCGCCACAGTGCCGACCACACCAAGGAACTGCTGCGCCGCGAACTGGAGATACGCAAAGGCGAACTGCTCGAACAGCTCCATTTCGCATCGCTCGAGAAAATATTCATCGAGGAGCGCATCTACAAAGGCAAGCCCTTCGAGAATGCGCCCGACCTCGACGCCGCATGCACCTATATCGACGAGCGGCTCACCCCCTTCTACCACCTTCTCATCCGAGAGGTGACCCGCGACGACATCCTCCGGCTGCTGGAAATCAAGATGCAACGCATCCTGAAATTCAACAAGGACAAGGCCGACGAACTTATCCTCCGCATCAAGGCCGAGGTGGAACGCATCGACTACGACCTGGCCCACCTGGTGGACTACACAGTGAAGTGGTTTGAGTATATCCTCGAGAAATACGGTAACGACCATCCCCGTCTCACCGAAATCAAGAACTTCGACACCATCGTGGCATCGAAGGTGGTGGAGGCCAACCAGAAACTTTACATCAACCGCAACGACGGCTTTATCGGCACAGGACTGAAAAAAGACGAGTTTGTGTGCAACTGCTCCGACATCGACGATATCATCGTCTTCTACCGCGACGGCAAATACAAGGTAGTGAAGGTGGCGGAGAAAATCTTCGTGGGAAAGAACATCCTCCACGTGCAGGTGTTCAAGAAAAACGACACACGCACCATCTACAACGTGGTCTACCGCGACGGCAAGCGCGGCAGCTACTATATCAAGCGCTTCAACGTCACCAGTCTGGCCCGCGACAAGGAATACGACCTCACGCAGGGCACGCCGGGCTCACGCGTCGTCTACTTCACCTGCAACCCCAACGGAGAGGCAGAGGTCATCAAGGTGACGCTCGACCCCAACCCCAAGATCAAGAAAATTTTCATCGAGCGCGACTTCTCTGAAATCATCATCAAGGGACGCGGAAGCAAAGGCAACCTGCTCACCAAATTCTCCATCCACCGCATCGCACTGAAGAGCCACGGCCACAGCACCCTCGGCGGGCGCAAGGTGTGGTGGGACTCTGACGTCAACAGGCTCAATTATGATGAGCACGGCACGCTGCTCGGTGAGTTCAACGAGGGCGACTCCGTGCTCGTGATTCTCGACAACGGCGACTTCTACATCAGCACCTTCGACAGCAACAACCATTACGAGTCGAATGTGAGACACGTGGAGAAATGGAAACCTGAGAAGGTGTGGACCGCCGTGCTCTTCGACGCCGACCAACAGGGATTCCTCTATCTGAAACGGTTCAAGATGGAGGCTCTCAAACGCCGGCAGAACTATCTGGGCGACAATCCCGAAAACAAGGAGGTGCTGCTCACCGACCAGCCCTACCCGCGCCTGCAGGTGAATTTCGGTGGGACAGACAGCGGCAGGGAGCCCATGGTGATAGAGGCCGACGAGTTCATCGCCGTGAAAGGCTTCAAGGCCCGCGGCAAGCGCATCACCACCCTCACCGTGGACTCGGTGGAGCAGTTGGAGCCCACCAAGGTGCCGGAGCCGACGGAGGAAGAACCGCCCCAAGAGCCTGACGAGCCGGAGAACCTGGATCCCGACAAGGGCAAGAGCGAGCAGCAGATTATCACCGAACTCACCGGCCAGCAATTCCTTTTCGATGACGACGATTTCTAAACTCATCGCCTTGCTCACTATCGCCCTCCTGCCGGCCGTGCCCGCCATGGGGCAGGACGACGACAAGAAGGTGACCAACGCGCAGATGGTGGCGTTCGGCGCCACCAGCGTGCTCGACACTTACCTCTCACCTGAGGAGTACCAGGGGGCTGAACTGCGCTATATCTCGCAGACGCTCCGCGAGTTTCCCGGCCGCAAATGGGTACAGCAAATAGAGCATCACGGCAACCTGTCGACCATAGAAGACCGCTCGGGCGACGGCAGCATGATGGGAGGGCTCTATACCTTCGACCTCTCGCTGCTGCGCTCGATACAGTTGCACGGCGGACGCGTGCTGTTGCGATTCGGCGGGATGACCGACTTCAATATCGGTGTCCTCTACAACTCCCGCAACCAGAACAACCCCGCCCAAATGCGGCTGTCGATGCAGATAGGCCCTACCGCCTCGGCCACCTGCCGTTTCCGCCTCTTCCGCAACGACGCCAGCGCAGCCTACCAGTTGTCGGTGCCCGTGGCGGGACTGATGTTCAGTCCCAACTACGGTCAGTCCTACTATGAGATTTTCTCACGTGGCAACTATGAGCACAACGCCGTGGTGACCACTCCCTTCAACGCCCCCTCCCTGCGCCACATGCTCACCCTCGACGCAAAATTCTGGGGCGTCACCTGGCGGTTGGGATACCTGGGCGACATCCAACAGGCGAAGGTCAACCACCTGAAACAGCACTTCTACACACATGCATTGATCATCGGCGTCGTGAAACGGTTCGGCGTGAGAAACCTGTGACCATGCACGAAAGCACCTGCAAGCAGCAAGAAAAAGACAATCACGACAATGAAAGGCAAGACCACCCTACTCATCCTCTGCGCGACGGCCATGGCATGGCTCATGGGCGGATGCGTCGACGAAGAATCGTTTGCCGACACACCGCAGGGCAACTTCGAGGCGCTGTGGCGCATCATCGACGAGCACTACTGTTTCCTCGACTACAAGCAGAAGGCTATCGGACTCGACTGGAATGAGGTGCATGCCCGCTATGCGCCACGCATAGACGAGACGATGAGCCGCACGCAACTCTTCGAGGTGCTCAGCGAGATGCTCGCCGAACTGCACGACGGGCACGTCAACATCTATACCTCTTTTAACATCGCACGCGAATGGAGCTGGCAAGAGGACTACCCCAGCAACGTGAGCGACACCCTGCTGCGGCGATACCTCGGCACCGACTACCACATGAGCAACAGCCTGCTCTACAGGGTGCTCGACGATAACATCGGCTATGTGCGCTACGAGAGTTTCGCCAACGACCTCGGCAGCGGCAACCTCGACGACATGCTCACGCTCCTGGCTCCCTGCCGCGGACTGATCATCGACATCCGCGGCAACGGCGGAGGACTCATCACCTCGGCCGAAAAATTCGCCGCAAGGTTCACCAACGAGCAACTTCTTGTGGGATATATCCAGCACAAGACAGGCAAAGGACACTCCGACTTCTCGGCCATGGAAAAGCAATGGCTCAAGCCTGCCGACGGAGTGAGATGGCAGAAGAACGTGGTGGTGCTCACCAACCGCGGGGTCTTCAGCGCCGCCAACGAGTTTGTGAAATACATGAAATGCTGCCCGAAAGTCACCATCGTGGGCGACCGCACCGGCGGAGGTGCCGGGATGCCTTTCTCCAGCCAATTGCCCTGTGGATGGAGCGTGAGGTTCTCTGCCTGCCCGATGTACGACCGCGACGGCACTTGCACGGAGTTTGGCATTGAGCCTCACCGCTATGTCGCACTCACTGACGCCGATTTCGCCCGCGGCATCGACACACTGATAGAGACCGCCCGCCAGATACTCACTGGCAGCCAGCCGGCATCACACACACCATAACGAAATGTATTTCTGCAGAGTCAATCTGCTTCTTCTCCCCTCTTTTTGTCATACCATTCGGCAGTGGCAGTGAACATGGCGTCGCTGCTCGAATTGAGCATGGTCTCCACGGAGTCCTGCACCACACCGATGATGAATCCCACCGCCACGGCCTGCATGGCGATGTCGTTGGAGATGCCGAAGAG
>CADBLU010000312.1 GCA_902795605.1 uncultured Prevotellaceae bacterium
ACGCCAGGAAGTGGCGGCCATCGACCGTGAGTGTGAGTGCGGCGGCTTCTTCGACTTCGGTGAGGAAGGACCGCTGGATCCCTGGACCTACGACTGCTACGAGGGGTATGTCAGTGCCAACGACATTCAGGTCAAGCTGCAAGAAAAAGGAACAGCCGAAGTGAAATTCCTCGTTAAGGATGCCGTCACCACCAAGGGCATTCCCATCCGCTGGCTGATGCGGGTGGAGGACGGACAATGGCGTGTCGCCAACATTTTCTTTGTGAATGACGACGACTACGACATCCTCATGAATATGCGTGCCTATGTCGACGACGCGAAGTTCAACAACAATTTTGACATCAACAAGTATCTGCCGAAGATGAAGGAACTGGCTGCGGAGAAGCAGGGGCTCGACAAGGATGAGGTCGCCTTCAAAGCCTACGGTCTGTTGGACGTCGACCGAGACGGTACGCCCGAGGTGTTCATCAAGGACGAGGATCACTTCTATAATATCCTGTTCTCTATTGCCGGCAATCAACCCACCGTGCTCGCGTCCACCTTCGGAGCGACAGACATCTATTTCTACGAGAATGGCGTGGGAGTGCAGGGAGGTTGCGGCACAGGGTGCATGATGTCCGACTTCACCATTGTGAAAAACAGCAAGGCCGTGCTCAACTTCAGTTGCATCGACCAATACGACATGGAGGGTGAGTTGGCTGAGAGCAACCATTCTAAGGACGGCAAGGATATCACCGCCAAGGAATACGACAAGCTGTGCTCACAACTTGGAGAGGAAATCAACCTGTCGGCCATGATGCATCAATTTGATTGAGACATGAAGAAAGTTTTGGTTACCCTGATGATGCTTTGTGCCGTGATGATGGCACAGGCACAGACGATACATGTGAAAGAGAAGTTCTGGGACGGTTTCAACCTTTACACTGTCAAGGAGATAAGAATGGGAAAAATCGTCTATATGACCACCAGCCAAGGCGACGAACTGACCTTGGAGAGAGTGGCCGGCAAGCAGGGCGAGTATAAGATTATTCCCAGCCGCCAGGCGGAAGACTGTCCCTTTGGCGCCCAGTTTGGCTGGAGAGTGCAGCATGTCAGGCAGGAGGGCAAGAATTTCCTGGCCATCCGCAAGCCCAACGGCGACGCCATGTGGACGATGGCGCTGACTGCCGACAACGAGAAGGTATGCCGGGAAAAGCAGCAGATGATGTTGCAGGAGGAACCTTGGAACGCTGTCAACAGCATTCTGCTCAACCAAGCCTACCTGGATAGTCATGTCGACTCCAAGGAGGAGCTGCGCCTGTTGCGCAATAAGATTCTCGCTTATCACGGCTACCGCTTCCAGTCAAAGGACCTGCAGGATTATTTCGGCAAAATAGCCTGGTATCAACCTGTCAATGACAACAACGCCATCAAACTGAACATCGTCGAGCAGACCAACCTCCAACTCATCAAGAGCATGGAGGCCGCAATGGAAAGCATGGACGACAAGGGTCTCGCAGACGGTGTGTCGGCCGCTCCCGAGAGCGACTGGAAAGAAGAGGTTGTGGCCGGGCAGATAAAGAAGTATTTCGATGCGGTCAACAAGACATTCGCCGAAGGGTCGGGTATGAATCCCTTCGACTTGGACAAGAATTACTACACCGCTTATTGGAATGAGATCTATGAGGCAGTCAATGAGAAAGAGGCCACCGTGTCGTCGGCAGAGGAACGTTTCTTCGTGGACGACTTCCATTGGACCGGAGGGTTGGAGACACCTGTTGAGGTAAAGAACATCAAGGTGAATCTGACGACGGGCGACATGGCAGAAGCCGAATTCATCATTGTGGATAAAAGGCACGGCACCCACATGAAGGCCTATTTCTCACTCGACTATGAGCGGGGGATGTGGCGCATCAACAACTGGCTCGGAGACAATTATGACGTCTCAAGCAGCACCCTGGTCAGGATGGAGAAGTATGTAGGCCGCTAAAGATAACGACAGAGACGATATGAAAGTCATCATTCTCAACGGCAGTCCTGGAAGCCCTTCTAATCATCTATGATGGTGATTCTTCCTTGTGGCTCTCGGTATGTGTCACCCAGTTGCCCCTTAAGCGCCGTAGTCATGTACGTCTCCAGGGCATCACGTGTCGTCTTTGCGTCAACCTTGAGCACCTTACAATCTTTCAATATGCCATAGAACCCCTTGCTGGAGTAGAATACCCCCAACGACACGCTGTAGTTCTTCGTAAGCTCCAGTGGTTGATAGTCACCACTTTCATGGTCGAGCACCATCACATCGGTCACCGTATCACTTTTCTGATGCACCGTATATCTTATGCCAGAGCACTGTGGGAAAAAATTCTCACTTAATGGCAGATTTTTCGTGCATTGCTCCAACATGCTCATGAGCAATTCACCACTCACCTCAATCAGGAACAATTGGTCTTCGAAAGGCATGAGATTCATCAAGTCATATTTTGTGATATCTCCAGCCGCAAAATCCGCAGAGAGCGAGATGCCGTTTTGGAAGGCAATATCCGCATTATAGAAATGGCGGAAAGCGTCAGTGACTAAATCGCCAATGGTTGTCTCCTTAATTGTCGACAAAGGGGTATTGTCTGTTCCGAGAGCGATCAGTGGATAGTCGCTGTGGCATACGACCACTCCCACCTGTTCTGCCACTTGCGATTTGATTTTTTCGACGGTTTGCTCCACGGAAGAGCTTTTTTGTTCTATCTCCTCAGTAGGCAAAAGTGAAGTTGTCATTTCACCATTGCTCTTGATTAGCAATTTTCCAATATGTTTGAACTTGTTGCCGGTCTGCGATACGAGCACAGGTTTTCCGTCAAGGTTGCTCACCCACTCCTGTGCTATAGAAGAATGTGTATGTCCGTCAAGCACCACATCAATTCCCCTTGTGCCTTTTACCAGATCATGGGACGTATGGGCAATAGATGAGTTTTCGCCTATATGCGAAAGCACCACCACATAGTCGGCGCCCTCGGCCCGCGCTCCGTCAACGGCTTTCTGCACCAACTCTATCAGTCTGTCATCCTGCAGGTCATACAGTTGCTTGTCATTCTCATAGAAAGCGAATCGCTGTGTGACAATGGTTTCTGGTGTCAAAGCACCGACAAAAGCCACTTTTTTCTTTCCATACTGGCGAATGGCATAGGTGGGATATAAAGGAGTAGACTCTCCATGCCTGAAGAAGTTGGCACAAACCACGGGCGCACCCAATTGAGCAAGTTGCGTGACCATATTCTCGCCACCATACTCAAATTCATGGTTGCCCAATGTGACCGCATCGTAACCCACCGACCGCATCACATCTATGATGTATTTTCCTTGTGAGACAGAGCCCGCAGCCCCGCCTTGCATGAAGTCGCCGCAGCAGACTGCCCCGGCCCATGCCGTATCGCTTTGGTTGATGGCATCGCGCAATCCTGCCAATTTAGGATATCCTGAAAGTTCACAATGCGAGTCACTCTCAAAAAGGATGACGATGCTTTTGTCATTCCCTATTCCTCTGGACGACTCATCATCATGATTACATGAACAAATAAGCGCACAGGCAGCCAAAACGATTGCTGCTCTTACAGCCATTGAGTATTTTTTCATATCTTAAAATTTCACTCATTCATGGAACAGAGAAGGCTCCGTCCCTATTTTGTACGAATCAATGTAGAGCCCAGGCTACCCACCTGTACGGCATAGACACCCGCAGGGCTGCCGACGGGCAGACCGACGCAGCCATCGGTGAGCGTTGCTGAGGCCACGACTCTGCCGTCAGTGGTGTAGATACGGACAGGTGTGCCGTCCTCAGCGCCTTCAATGAAGAGGCGGCCGTCCTTCAAGCGGAAGTTCACCCCCTTAGGCTGTTGCTGGCTGAGCGTGGGAATGCTTGTGGGAAGTCCCAGCACGTGGAGCAGACCTTTATAGGCATCTATCTTGCCGTGCCCATAGTGGATGGGGGCAGCCTCGGTGAACTCGTCTTTGGTGGCAGAGGCGGCGATGGTCTCCTTGATCTGCTCATAGGTCAGATCGGGCTTTGCCTCTAACCACAAGGCGATGATGCCAGCAACGGTAGGTGTTGCCATCGACGTGCCGCTTTGGGCACCCCAGACAAAGCCGTCGGCATCCTTCGCCGCCACGTCGTCGTATCCGTATTTATCTGGGCTGTAAGTGAGGTCGAAGTGGTTCAGCGCCGATATAACCAAGGTGCCCGGTGCAGAGACATAGGGATGATGATGACCGGCAATGTCGATGCCATAACTGCTAAAGGAAGAGTAACGCCCCACATCGTCTTTCCCTGAGGGATTGTCATCCTCTATCAACTCACCGCTGATATTGACGAACTCATTTTGGGCCACCCACGAGCCGACGGAGATGATGGATCCGCCGGTAACAAAATCGCCCATGGACACGTCTGTGTCGCCTTCGGTGTAATAGTCGCTTCCAGGAATTGTTTGAAGCGCAGAGCCGTCGCCCCACAAATCGACAATGTTGCTCTCCGGGCAGGTAATGTGGAAGACATATTTGTCTCTGCCTAACATTTCGCTACCAAATATTGACATTTTGGCACGCCCGTCTTCCAAATTGCTCATACTAAACGTCAGCGATTGAGATAGAACCTCCGCCAGATGGCTTCTGATGTCTTCGTAGGGTGTTGTCTTATCATCGTTGCCGTCAAAATTAAACTTGAAACTGCAACCGCCGTCAGCACTTGATAGCGGCTGTGAGCGCCACGTCTCTTTCTTCGTTTTCCCGTCAATGATTCCTATCTGGAAGGTCATATCACCAGGCTTGCGGGTAAAGGCGTATGCCATCGGAACTCCGTCGACAATGGTGTGCAGAGTATCATTTCCGACAAACGTCTTAGTGGCGTAGCAAGCGATGTCTCCTTCGTTACTGGAGGCCATCGTCATATTGGTATTTTCGTGTGCCAAACGCTCCAGCATCGACGCCGCAAAGCTCGTACCGTCGTGCGGTCCGTCATGACTGTTCAGACTCATGCTGATCACGTAAGGCTTCCCCACGCGATTGGCATAGTCGCGGATATAGAGAATGCCTTGCAAAACGAGGTAGGCTATGTTATCGGCCTTATCTTTGTCCTCGCCTTCAGCAAAGCCAGAGCAAATCACGATATCGGCATCGGGAGCCATGCCTCCTGCCCAGTCGAATGTTGAGCCTGCCGCAATGGCGGCACAATGTGAGCCGTGGCTGTCTCTCTTTTCGTCGCATCCGAATTCAAGGATTTCCTCTGGTGTGGTATAGGCTTTTCCTGCTAGTTCTGTGCCGTCAAGAGTCGTCACCGCCTTATCACCTTCCTCGCGTGGCACGCCTGGCATATAAAACGCTTTGATGCGTAGGTTGCCATCAGCATCCTTGAACGAAGGATGGAGACAGTCGAAGCCATAGTCGATGACACCCACAACGACCCCTTTTCCCGTGAAGGCCTGCGGCAGACCTTCGGCACCCTGAAGCACCTTGTTGACACCTGTCACCTCACGAGATGTATTGCTCTTCTGTCTGACACTCGGCCCCTTGCTGATATAAGTCACGCCCTTGATGGCTGCTATCTTGCTGACTGTGCCGACGGGCGCGCTGACCATGACGTAACGGCCAATGGTTCCCTGTGGCTTTGCGCCGACAGCCTTCAATTGGGCTTCAATAGCCTTTGTATCGGCATCGGGGGCGCAACTCACGAACAACTTAGCCTCCGGCTGTTCCGCCATAGCGTCTTTGCTGCGATAGTGCACTTGCCTGTCACCTTTTTCAAGATTCTGCAGATAAAGACGTGTGTCGGCCGGAATCTTGACTTTGTCAAGTTGTGTTTGTGCCATTGCTGTGCTCGCAATCATCGCCAGCAACAACAGAAGTTTGATTTTCCTTTTCATAATTGCGTTCGTCTTGTCTTATTACTCGCTAAAAATATGTATTATTCTTGATAATAGTTAGTTAAAACCTAAAAAGCATGCACAGAATTGCCGTGAAACGACATTCCTTCTTGCCGATACCGCATCGGACTGACGGTTCATTTGCAAAAGTAATTCTTTTTTTCGACGAATCCGCACGGAGAAACACATTTTTTACACATGGTCTTTCTGGATATAGTGCTATTACATTTCCAGCGGCTCTCGTAAGAACTTTATCTGCGGCAATTTGCGTTCACGGGCCGCAGTGGGGCTGAACGCTGGCCTTAGGAGGCCTGCACCCCACTGCATACAGTGAACACAAATTGCCAAATTAGGCGACGGGGCAAGTTGTTGCCGCTTGGGCAAGGATGCAGCTATTTGGAAACAGGGCGCACGGAGAAACCGTTACAGCGGAGGCCGTTACTGTCCCACTTTGCATTTCTCGAATCAAAATAAAGACTGCAGGCATTGAGCAAGGAAGACGGATTTTGTGCAGATGACCAGTAGAAACCACTTCTACCGAAATAATTGAAGCCATCATTGCTCTCACAACCTGCCGCAGGCAAGAAAATACTATTGTCATTGAACTTGCTTTTAAGCATAAGCCCATCATGGCCATCCAAAGTTGCCCATTCATGAGTACAGTTTGCTAACAGTTCTTTGAATTGCCCAGGTGTGGGCAACCTCCAGTTCTCACCCCATTTCATATACGCCACATCATACTTTGTACCAGAGATGTCGCTCCCAAGGTTGTTACAGATGCTCACTAACCCAGTATCGCCAATCCATATTCGCTTTAGAAGGAACTTGAGCTTGTAGGGTTCAACCTCACAATGTTTATATTTGAGCCAATTGTATCTGATTTTAATCTCCATTTCGCCCCAAGCGAACAAGCTGCCCCACTCCTCCGGTTTAGTTGCACCTACGTTAAAGGAAGCCCACTTAGTGCCGGAAGGAAGCCCGAGGTCGATAGCCTGAGGATGTGTATTGATTGCCTCTGACGTCTTTGATTGGTGATTAGTCACCTTTGTACTGGTATCTTTCGTGCTGGTATTCTGTCCTTCTTTTATTGGAGAGGGATTAGGTAGTGGGAGACGAAGCCAATTACGCATATCATCTGCCAACTTATCCATGGCACGACTGTCACTTGCCTTTATCACTTGTTGGTCAGGAAACCTAAAAGTAAACCAATCTGGCAACTCATAGCCATCTATGTCTATGAAAACTATTCGTTTTTCTTTCTTGTCTGCAAAGGTAATCTCACGCACCGTCCAATCTTTCTTGGGATTGATATTCTCATGAGCCTTTGAATACATGAACAGGAACACCTCACATTTGTTGATGGCATTCACAATGACATTGCTGAATTGCTCGTCACTCTCAATACCCGCCAAATCAACCCAGCAGCGAATGCCGAGTTTCTTATCCAATTTCTCGACAAGAGGAAAGACTTTATCTTTATCAACTCTTTTATATGATACGAATACCTTTGACATAACTTCTTTGTTTATCACGGTAAGAATAAATATAAGTCTTAAATGGCCCAAAGTCCACACGAAGACCACTTTAATTTTATATCTGCTCGATAGGTAGCCTACCCTAGATAATCCTGATTATTGACCATACGAATCAGCAGATTTTGGAAGTCTTGTATATCCACCATCTTGTCAAATTTCACATAAATATGATTGGATCTTTCCCCTGCAATGGCTCGATGTTCTTCCCAATGAGGTGCCGAAAAAACATCAGTAACGGCATAACCACTTGCTATTATTCCTTTTGGTTGTTTGCCCAATCTAATTAGAAAGACTCTATCTCCTTCTTTGATACTTTTGGTCACACCTGTTGACCAAGTATCGTATACTTTACCAACTTGGTCTATCCTATTTTTCATATCTTCAAAACCTCCATTCAATTCATCCCATGCCCATCTATAAGGATTCCAAGTAAGAAGCCAATATTTCATATCATTATTCTTTTACTATTCACGTTGTTTAATAATTCTGTTTCTTTGGTATCACGCCACGTACACCACCCTTTGGATTTTTGACATCGCCTTTGTATCGAGGGATAAGGTGCATATGACAATGAAAAACAGACTGACCTGCTGCTTCATTGATATTGATGCCTACATTGTAGCCATCGGGATGGAAACGCTCATCAACTTTTTGTTTTACATACTGCAAAACAACATTCATGGCCTCACGCTCATGGTTTGTGAGATCAAAATAAGAGGCTACATGGCGTTTCGGAATTATCAACGCATGACCAGGCGAGACAGGATAGCCGTCATAGAAGGCCACACACGTTGCCGTCTCGCAGATTATTTCAACACGGCGGGATAGACGGCAAAAAGGGCAAGATTCTCCTTCTTTGCGTGGCAATCTATTGTAGTGGTTATATTGATAGAGTTCGTAACTCTTATTAGCTACAAGGCTTTTATAGGGAAGTTTGACATTACATTGGTAGGTGTACTGCTTGTGTATAGCATGAAGTCGGAAACCTTCCTCTGCCAAATCACGGCGCACTGCAAAGTAGGCTGTTCCCTTTGACGAGAGTAAATTAGTAACGTTCATCAACACCTCGGCTTGTGCGTATGGTTCCAATACGTTCAGTACATAGTTACAGATAATAGTGTCGAACTTTCCCTCGGGGTAGTCAGGTCGATAATAATAGTCATATCCAATGATGTCATACCCCAGACGCTTTAACTCATCTGTGTCAAAGCCGAAACCGCAACCATAGTCAAGTATTTTGCCCTTGAGCAATTTGTGCTGCAATAAATACCGAGTTGGCACAGACATATCTGTGCGCTTAATTGCAGTGAGATAAGGATGATTTATTTTTTCTGGTTCCATGTTCATTTGTGAGTCATAGTTTGGAAGCCCATATTTGAGGCCATTTGACATAGAGGGGTAAAAATCTTTCGATATATAAATAGGAAATCCTCCTCAGTCATTGCCATAAGATCTTGTGGTGATACACCAAGCGAGTAATAGTCGTTCAAAATTGTGTCTCGATTACTACTATTTGGAACATACAAACATAGAGCGCGGTGCTGAATCTTTGCCATTTTAGGCAGATAATAATCAAGTTCAGGAATGCGGTTGCCCTTGGATGAATTAAAACTTCCATCTGCGGGAATAAGATTCCAATTCTGATTGTGTGACACAAAACTCCATGGCATAAAATGGTCGAGGTCAAAGCTGTTAACGTCAAGCGGATTATTGGTATAAATACAATTGATTGTTCCACCAAGTTCTATGACCTTGTTCCAGAACTTCTTCTGTCTGGTTAAAGTTTCTCGTTCTTCAGGGCGTATTAATTTCCCTGAGATATTAGGAACATTAGGGTTCTTAGATTGAAGAAACAATGTAAGATTCCATAATGTGAAATCACGCAGAATATTGTAGTTAGTTTGCAAATAGTCTCTCCACTTTGGGTTGATTGTTACCATTAAGTTTTCGCCCCATCCGCTTAATGAATAAAGGCAATCATTCTCAAATGATTGTGAACGTTCGAGCATTGCTTTTCTATCCTTAGTATCAATCCATGGACTTTGAAACCAAAAAGGAACGTTATCTAACAAAATCTTTACATTGCGTTTCACATTTCGATTATCTACCACAGACTGTATAATGGCATCTGCTTTGTTCTCCAACTTGTCGTCTACAGTAATACCAGTAAGTTCAGCTATGTTCGGTACTATCTGAGACATAGAATCATGTTTACCGAAAGACAATTTGAAATACTCAATAGGATACCATGCATACGCAACCATCCGTGAAGCCACATCAAGAGCCAGCATCGTTTCTCTTTGCTCTTTGACAAACATATCAAGAAGTGACAGCAGCCAATAAAATTTATAGGTTGCCGTCGTTGAATCGAAAACACGATTCATTGCCTTCGTTGAGAGACTATCTGATTGAGGAATGGTCATCTTGCACCGCTTTCAAATACTTTTCCTCTATTTATAAAAGCTAACTTGTTTGCAAAACAGTATAAAACTATTCTTTTATGCCTTAAATCGTGGCACATGCCTAACATTTTCTTCATTTTTCATAAAGAGCATCCATTTGTACTACTTTAAGGTGGTTGAAGTCTTTTTATCACGTTGATTGGCATATTGATTTAGGTGGTACAAAATTACATTATTTTGACCAAAAAAGCAACTCGATATTGGGATAAAAAACAAAAACCATATCAAAAACTACCGACAAGCCTATTATACCCCCAATAGGAGCAGCACCTTAGGCATATTCCCAATCGTTAAAGTCGACCTTGCCCTCTAAGACAGAAGAGGTATTCCATATTATTTTAATGGAAAGGAAGCCAACCAGAGAAATATCAATCACTTTGCCTTTATTCGTTGCAAATTTGCATAATTTGCCCGAAAAAGTTATATTTGCAGAATATTTTAAAGATACTAGAGTAAACAACACCAAAATCAACAATAACATGAAAAATATAAAGAAATGGACCGCTCAGGATGACGCGACCCTGCAGCGTATGGCTACCGAGGGTGCTACCCTGCAAAAGATTGCCACAGAGCTCGGCCGTACTCCCATGGCCGTCCTTCTGCGCACACGACTCTTGTCTGGACTTGAAAGTCCCCTCAACAAGAGACGGATGGACGATGACTATTACGACCAGACAAAAACCATCACTGAAGTGGCGAGGGAATTTGGCCGAAGATGGTCAAAAGAAGATGGTGAGTTGCTGCAAAAAAGATTCGTTGAAGGCTGGAATATCTACCAACTTGCGGAGCATTTCAACAGAACTCCCTCCGCCATCATCAGACAATTGGAAAAACAGAACTCCAAGGTTGGGGACATGGAAGCTCTTTTCAACCAAGCCAAATTCTTCTTCGGCAAGGTAAGAGTGGTGAGAGCACAAACCGATGAAAAGCAAAAGCAGGATGAGGAACAATCCCCCACCCTGACGGAAAAAGGAAGGATAGTGAACGAAGAGATGATCCACAGCCTGAACCAAATCATCCAAGATTTTGACAGCCAGATTGACAGTCTCCAAGAAAGTTTGCTATCTGGGGCAGAAGATAGCGCTGCTGAGGGAGACCCGAATATCGAATACGAAAAGGAACTACGATCAAAGAACATTCCTGAGAGTGCCGCTTTCCTAAAAGTCATCGAGCATCTGGATGCCGTGATCAGCTACATCAGAGACACGCAACTGGATTCACGGACAAGCATACTCATCGACATTGAACTGCTCAAGGCAAGACGGCAACTCATCACGCAGTTGCGTGATAGAAGAATCGGATTGAACGACGCATACACCCAATAACGACATACCCGCCACCTCGGCGACACGCATTTCTATCAACATCTACAACCACAACAACTCTCTAAACCATACAATCACATGACAAACAAAAAGATGATTTTTCAGTTAGTTTTGGCAGTGTCATTTTTGCTTGCCTGTGGGTCTAAAAACGCCAATGCCGACAACGCCACGGCACAGACAGACTCAAAAGAAACCGTGGAGACAACGCAGAAGGCAGCCAAGGCCCCCGCTTCTATCGATGGCATCAGCCAGTTCGTGTCTTGGGAGCAAGGAGCCATGAGCGTGACCAAAGAAGGCGATATTTACGTCCTCCGAGACGCCTCAGGACACTATCAGCTCTACCTGAAATCAGCAGGTGACGGCATTTACCAGGAGACCTCCGGAAAAAAAGACATGATAGGGCAAAGCGCACGGTTCGTGACAGAGAAAGTGGGCGACGTGACGACACTGACGGCCTACAGCGACAAGATGATGCTCTTCACGCTCCTCAGCTGCGATGACCTGATAGCCTACCGCAACAGGGGCTACCGCCGTATCCTGACAAGCCGGTTTGAGCCAACCGACGATGGCCCCATCACCATCACCGACGACACGATGAGCGGCCCCATACTCCCCGACAGCCCCGACGTGACCTACTTCTTCATCGAGGATGGCAAAGGGGACCTGACGGACAAAATCCGCCTCTCACCAGGTCGTTTCCACCTGGCCTTCGTGCCGGCAGACAAGGGCGTCAACCTGCACTATTGCAACCTCAATCCCCAGACCGGTGACCTCGACGTCAGTTATGGCAGGGAGAATACCATCCAACTGAGCTACGCCAAAGACCCGGGGTGGGAATGGCTCAGCACGGATGTCCTTGACGTTGGCTTCATCGCAGAGAACTTCGACAAGCCCTCCTGGAAGGTCATGCTCAACAAGTTGAAAGCCAAAAAGCAGCCCAACGAGGTGGAGCAATGGAACCGAAGGCTGATAGAGAACATGCTCAAATACAACGAGCCTTTCACAGGTCTTGAGAGCACGGGCTACTAAGGAACCCGTCACTCCATGATGACGCTGAACGTGCGCTGCCCCTCGAACTTGGGTGAGGAGGCAGTCACGGTGACCACACCCTTCTCGTCTTGCGGTTGGATAATCAGGAGGGCCTGACCACGGAAGGTGGTGGGCGTAAGCGAGCGGAAGGAGCGGAGGTCGTAGGGATGCCCCGTGCCGGCGACTGCAATATGACGGACACCGGAAGTCTTGATGTCGAGGGGTATCTCGGCTGTGGGACAGAGATGGCCGTCGGCATCCACCACACGGAGATAGACGTAGGCGAGGTCGTTGTGCGAGGAGGAAATGACGGTGTTGACAGCCGGGTGGCCGCTGCTCACGGGCACGAACTGTATGGCGGCAGGTGCGCCGGATGTGCGGAACGACACCTCTGCCCTTTTCCCCTTCACCACCTCTGCCTTCAGTTCACCTGGCTCGTAGGCCACACGGAAGGTGGCGGTATAGGTCTCCGGATTGACATCCTGCTCACCAATGACACGGCCGTTGACAGACAGACGGACACGAGCCTCACGGGTATAGACATTCACACGCAGGGAGTCGCTGCGGTGACCGTTCACATCATGCACGACACCGGTCCTCAGCGTGGCATTGTCGTACTTCTCCGGACGGAGGTCGACGGGCAGGTAGCCACATGAGTAAGGACCGTCGTAGTAGGCGCGGTCGTGCCAGTTCCAATGGTTCTCCTCCGCCGTCCAGCACCACCCCAGCGCATCCTCATACTCGCCGTCAGTCACCGACGGACGCACGGCCATGGCTATTGGGCGCTCGCCCCACACCACGTCGCGATAGTAGGACTGAGGCTTCTTCACGCCGGTGAGGTCGAGGTCGCCGCACCAGGCATTGTACCACGGCCAGGCCAGCAACTGAATCCAGCGGCCACGGTCGCTCCGCTCAAGGGCGTGACCGAGACCTGCCTCGCCGATGTAGTCGACGGCCGTCCACTCAAAGTCGCCGATGACATAGGGAAGACGGTTGATGGTGTTCCAAATGGCAGCCACGGCATTGGGATACGACTCGGAGCCGTACATGATGCGCTGCGGGAACTTCTCATGGTCGCCCTCGTAACGGCTCAGCTCGTAGTTGTAGCCTCCCACCTCGACCAACTCAAACGCCCTGGGCGAGTCCTTGTCCCACGTCATCTGCTGAGGCCGACGGTCCCAATAGTCGTTCACGGCGAGGGTCGTCGGACGTGTGGTGTCCTCACGCTTGATGGCGCGGGTGATGGCATCGGCGATCTCCTTGCCGCGCGGCACGTCGGAACGCTGGGCAATCTCATTGCCTATGCTCCACATGATGACCGAGGGGTGGTTGCGGTCGCGGCGCACCATCAGCGCGGCATCGTATTCGAAATTGGTGACGCCCGTGCCCACGGGTTTTCCGTCAACGATGACCTGCTTTTCCTTTGAGAAGTAGTTGCTGTAGTCATCACGGCGTTTGGCTTCCTCCCACTGGTCGAAACACTCGTCAATGACCAGCAGGCCGAGACTGTCGCAGGCGTAGAGGAAAGCCTCGGAAGGCAGGTTGTGGCTTGTGCGCACGGCGTTGAAACCCTGTGCCTTCAGCAGTTCCGCCTTGCGCACCTCAGCACGGTCGATGGCGGCAGTGCCCAGCAGTCCATTGTCGTGGTGGACACAGCCGCCGCGCAGTTTCATCGGCTTACCATTGAGGCAAAAACCTTTTTCGGCAGAGAAGGCGATCGTGCGGATGCCGAAGGGTATCACCAAGGCATCGTGCTCGCCGGCTGCGGTATGCAGACTGACACGGGCAGTATAACGGTAGGGAGAGTTGACCGACCACAAGCGCGGAGACTTCACTGCGAGTTCGGTGGAGACAACAGCCTCGCTGAAAGGCTGGTCGGCCGTAGCCACCACACGTCCGCCGGCATCGGCAATCTCCACTCTCACCACACCGTTTGCCTGTGCGCCGTTCTCGCGGAACACCTTTGCCGACACACGGACTTTGGCACTCTTCCCTTCGACGACAGAGGCATCAACATACGTGTCCCATTCGTCCAGATGCAGCAGATCCGTCTCCTCCAGCCACACATGGCGGTAGATGCCACTGCCTGCATACCAGCGACAGTTCAACCCTTCGTTGACGGTCTTCACGGCGATGGTGACCAACCGCTCGTCCTGCTTGTCGCGATTCTCCTTGTCTCTCAACACAGCATTCAAGTCCACCACAAAGGGCATATATCCAAAGACGTTCATTGCCGCCTTCTTGCCGTTCACCCACGCCTCGGCCTGGTTGTAAACACCGTCGAAGCGCAGGCGGAAGGACTTCTGACGAATAGCCTCGTCGACAGACCCGCCGGGCAGGCGGAAAGTCTTGCGATACCAGCCCGTGCCGCCCACCGTCTGGCCCGAATCAGAATCACCGATGCTGAGCCGGGAGAAGGGGCCCACCTGCCAGTCGCTCCACTCCGGAGACTGCTCACGATAGTCGTGAGCGTATGCCACAGGCTCCATGCTGAAGTCGTGGGGCACGATGACCTCGCGCCATTTGGAGTCGTCGTAATTCACGGCCTCCGCATTGATGGCCGAGCCGCGATGAAAGCGCCAGCCCTCATCAAACGATTGTTTACGCTGCGCCTCGGCGACCAATGGGGCCGCCAACACCAGTCCGATGACACAAAACAGGGAAATGATATTCTTCATAAGATTTTTACTTGTGTTTCGCATTTGTTCAACTTTTCGGAATTTAAGAGATTCGGAGTTTGTACCATCGAACAGATCGTTCAACATCAGTATAGGCCATGACTTGCAAGAGTAATCTCCACCCCCCAAACGACCAAACGACCAACTCCCCAAACGACCAAACGACCAAC
>CADBLU010000313.1 GCA_902795605.1 uncultured Prevotellaceae bacterium
AAAGGATCTCCCTGGCGTGCGCTACCACATCGTCCGCGGCACGCTCGACACTGCCGGCGTCGCCAACCGCACACAGCGCCGCTCGAAGTATGGTGCAAAACGTCCGAAGCAGAAGAAGTAATAACCGGAGAAGGTTAGTACAAAGGACATCCCAATTTCAACAACCGTTTTGCTGGAGAATTGTTATACAGGTTGAGTAAATGCTCTCGTGTGAGCGTTGAAGAACAAGACATACAGCCCCAAGCAGAATTTATTTCAAGTAAAAATGAGAAAAGCAAAACCAAAGAAGCGTCTGGTCCTGCCAGATCCAGTTTTCAACGACCAGAAGGTCTCAAAGTTCGTCAACCACCTCATGTACAGTGGTAAGAAGACCATCTCCTATGAGATCTTCTACAAAGCACTTGACATCGTGAAGGCAAAAATGTCGAAAGAGGAGAAGACTCCCCTTGAGATTTGGAAGACTGCCCTCGATAACATCACCCCGCAGGTGGAGGTGAAGAGCCGTCGTATCGGCGGTGCCACCTTCCAGGTGCCCACCGAGATTCGCCCCGACCGCAAGGAGAGCGTCTCGATGAAGAATATGATTAACTTTGCCCGTAAGCGTGGCGGCAAGAGCATGGCTGAGAAGCTGGCTGCCGAAATCATGGACGCCTACAACAATCAGGGTGGCGCCTACAAGCGCAAGGAGGACATGCACCGTATGGCTGAGGCCAACCGTGCTTTCGCCCATTTCAGGTTTTAATGTTTCAGGTATAGAATAAGGTAAAAAGAATTATGGCAAAGCAAGATTTAAACCTCACACGCAATATCGGCATCATGGCCCATATCGACGCCGGCAAGACCACCACGTCTGAGCGCATCCTTTTCTACACAGGAAAGACTCACAAGATTGGCGAGGTGCACGACGGTGCCGCCACTATGGACTGGATGGCCCAAGAACAGGAGAGGGGTATCACTATCACCTCTGCTGCCACCACCTGCCAATGGCAGTGGAACGGCCGCAACTATAAGATCAACCTCATCGACACTCCGGGACACGTGGACTTCACCGCAGAGGTGGAGCGCTCGCTCAGGGTGCTCGACGGTGCAGTGGCCACTTACTCCGCAGCCGACGGCGTGCAGCCGCAGTCTGAGACTGTGTGGCGCCAGGCCGACAAGTATAATGTGCCGCGTATCGGATACGTCAACAAGATGGACCGCTCTGGTGCCGACTTCTTCGAGACCGTGCAGCAGATGAAGGACATCCTCGGAGCCAACCCGTGCCCCGTGCAGATTCCTATCGGTGCCGAGGAGAACTTCAAGGGAGTCATCGACCTCATCAAGATGAAGGCCATCCTGTGGCACGACGAGACGATGGGCGCCGAGTATGACGTGGAAGAAATCCCCGCCGACCTGCTGGCCGAAGCCGAGGAGTGGCGTGACAAGATGCTCGAGAGCGCGTCGAACTACGACGACGAACTCATGGAGAAATACCTTGAGGGACAAGACATCTCTGAGGAGGAAATCATCGCTGCCATCCGCAAGGGTACCGTGTCGATGGACCTCACCCCGATGGTCTGCGGCTCATCCTACAAGAACAAGGGCGTGCAGCCGCTGCTCGACTACGTCTGCGCATTCCTGCCGTCACCCCTCGACGCTGTCAACATCATGGGTACCAACCCTGAGACAGAGCAAGAGGAAGACCGCAAGCCCTCCAACGATGAGCCCACCGCTGCCCTGGCGTTTAAGATCGCTACCGATCCGTATATGGGTCGCCTCGTCTTCTTCCGTGTCTATTCGGGCAAGGTGCAGGCAGGTTCCTATGTCTACAACCCCCGCTCGGGCAAGAAGGAGCGCATCAGCCGCCTCTTCCAGATGAACTCCAACAAGGAGATTCCCATGGAGTCGATTGATGCAGGCGATATCGGCGCAGGTGTCGGATTCAAGGACATCCACACCGGCGACACTCTCTGCGACGAGGCACATCCCATCGTGCTCGAGTCGATGACATTCCCCGACCCGGTGATCGGCATCGCCGTGGAGCCCAAGTCGCAGGCCGACGTCGACAAACTCGGCATCGGACTGGCCAAACTGGCAGAGGAGGA
>CADBLU010000314.1 GCA_902795605.1 uncultured Prevotellaceae bacterium
ACCCCATGACTTGTAGTCGGCAGAGGCGGTACGCCACATCTTCGAGCTCCAGATGGCAGGTGCCCATTCGCCGTTGTTGAAGTGGAATTGCTTGGTGGCGGTACCAGCCTGGCCCTTGCCCAGCACTTCCTGGAGGTAGGGGTTCACACCGTAAACAGCTGGCTCAATCCATCCTGCGTACTGAGGATCATAGGCGGGGTTCTTAGGGTCAATCTGCGGGACAGCACCGGTGTAGCACGAGCCGGCACGACGCTTGTCACCATTCTCATAGCAGGAGTACCACTCCCAAGAGAGGTAGAGCGAGCCCCAACCGCCGTTCTCAGGACATGCGGTGTACCACTTCAGCATCAGCTTTGAGGTGAGGTTGTCCCACTTGCCCCAGTTGCTGCCTTCGTCGAGTTGCTCACACCAGATGGTCTCAGGTCCCCAAGCGGAAGCGGGATCCCACAAGGTGGTGAATGACTCGTTCAGTTTGTAGGTGTTGCTTTCCAGAATCTGCTTGAAGCATTCTGCTGCCAGCTGGTAGCATTCTTTGTCGGTTGTAGGAGCTACGCCCACACCGCTGATGCCGTTGGCGCCATCGGTCAGACGATAAGCCTTCCACATGTAGGCGTCGCCCAAGAAAGCGAGAGCCATACCCTTGGTGCAGCGTCCGTACTCATTATCCCAAGGTTTCCAGTCGAGCAGGGCTGCGGCAGCCTTGAAGTCCTCGATGATGAAGTCCCACATCTCAGCATATGTCTGAGCACGGGCCTTTTCGGGAGTGTTGGCACCGTTCTCGCCGGTGGCCAGCATAGGCACGCGTCCGAAAGTGGTGGCGAGCCAGTGGTAGAAGAATCCGCGCAATGCGCGTCCTTCACCCTCAAGATACTTCATGGTTGTTTCACCGCCGACTGCGTCAACGTCATAATCCTGCAGTTTGGCGAGGAAGTCGTTGGCGCGGCAGATGCCGGCGTACACATGCTTCCAGCCATTGAGCAACTCACTGGAGTTGGCATTCCATGCCTGCACGTTCCAGTTCTTGTCCCAGCCAGTGGCCTGGGTGTCGATTGTCGGGTGGCAACCTGTGAAGAGGTTGGGCTTGAAGCCCCAGTCACCGTCATAGGTATCATTGGGGAACACCATGTCGTAGACACCGTTGAGTGCCCTCTTGGCGTTCGCTTTGCTCTCGTAGGATGCAGCCTCGTCGACCACATCATACGCCGTCACATTCAGAAATTCCTCATTGTCGCAGGAGGTGAGGCCCAAGCCTGTCACGCTGCACAGAGCGATTCCGAAAATATAATATTTCGTTTTCATATTCTTTTCTGGTTTTTACTTATATATGTTCTACAACTCAACAAATTAGAAGGTGACATTCACGCCGGCCATGAAGGTGCGCGGTTGCGGATAACGACCGGTGTCGAGACCTGTGTAGAGCACAGAGCCGATACCGCACTCAGGATCACCGTACTTGTTGTAACCAGAGATAGTGAGCAGGTTGTTCACACCGAGGTATACGCGTGCTTTCTGGATGGAGAGCATATTGGTGATGTTCCTTGGGAGGGTGTAGCCCACCTGGATGTTGGAAATACGGAGGAAGTCGCCGCTCTTCACCCACATGTCGCTGACACGGTAGTTGCGGTTCGAGTCAAGGATGGTCAGGCGAGGCAGAGTGCCTTTGCCATTGCGGAAGGCTGCGCTGTAAGCCTCTTTCAGGATGTTGGGCACGGTCTGGTCGTCGAACTGTCCCATGCTGGACATCTTCATGGCTGAGTAGGACATGATGTCCTGGCCAAGTACGCCATACATGTAGATATTGAAGTCCCAGTCCTTATAGGTAGCACCAAGGTTGAGTCCGAAGTTCAGTGAGGGGAAGCCATTGCCGAGGATCTTGCGGTCATTCTGGTCAATGACATGGTCGCCGTTGAGGTCCTTGAACTTCATGTCGCCGATAGACAGCGGGTGATCGGTGTCGACCTTTGACTCAGCGTCACCGCCGCCGACCCACTTGTATGTACCGTCAGGATTGGTCTCAGTGGAGTGTCCCCAGAGATAGTTGTAGTACTCATCCAGGTCTTTCTGGTCCTTGATGATACCGTCGGTCACGTAGCCATAGAATGAACCCACGGCCTCACCCTCTTCGCAGATAGAGTGGTTGTTCCAGTAACCGTTGCCGTCGATGGCACCCACCTGCGAACCGTCGATAGACCCACCGTTGTCGGAGCAAGTTTTGTAGAGCGGGTCACCCATCTTCTTGACCTTGTTGCTGAGAGTAGAGCCGGTGAGACGTGCGTTGAAGCTGAAGTCCTTGTTGAAATTCTTGTGATAGCCAATGGCGAACTCGAAGCCCTTGTTCTCAATCTCTCCATAGTTGGTGTAAACCTCGGAGTAGCCGGCAGAAGGACGCATCTGACGCCAGAGGAGCAGGTCCTTGGTGTTCTTGATGAAGTAGTCGAGGGTGATGTCCCAGTTGTTCAGGAATGCGAAGTCGATACCAATATTGGTCATCTCAGTGGTCTCCCACTTCAGGTTGGCGTCTCTCAGAGGCATGAAGAAACCGATGTCGCGGGCACCATTACCCCAAGCGCCTGACGAAGCACCGGTGGCAGGATAAGTCTTGTAGGCAGCGTCTGTGCTCTGAGCGATGACGGCCATGCCTGCCACACCACCGGCGTTACCTGTCTGACCCCATCCGAGACGGAGTTTGAGGTTGTTGACGAAGCTTGCGTCTTTCATGAACGGCTCCTCGCTGATACGCCATGCGCCAGCCACTGACGGGAAGGTACCCCAGCGGTTGCCCTTGGAGAAGTTGGAGCTGCCGTCCTTACGGATGGTTGCGGTGACGATGTAGCGGTCCATCAAGCTATAGCTGCCACGGGCAAAGTAGGAGATGGTGTGCACATCGGGATTGTAAGCACCACCGGTTTTCTTGGTGGCGATGTCCATGGTCAGGTTGATGTTACGGTTGTAGAGTGAGGGGAAACTTCTCGAACCTGAGTTCACCCCTTGTCCCCATGACTTGCCCACCTCGTTACCTGCCATCAGGGTCAGGTTGTGGATGTCGTAGGTCAAGTTGTAGGTCAGGTAGGTCTGGATACCGAGGCTGTAACCGTTGCTGTTGTTCAGTGAGAATTCGTAGGTCTGGTCGGCCTGCATCGGAACCTCTGTCAAAGCGCCGTTGATGTAGTTGTAGCGATGACGTCCACCTGTGTAGTCAGAACTGTTGTTGCCCCAATAGGTATAGGTACCCTGAGTCTTGACGTCGAGTTTGTGATGCTTGATGTCGAGGAAGGTCAGGTCGATGAAGGCAGTTGTCTGGATGCGGTCGTAGCCGTTGCGGGCACGGTCGCCATTCTCCATCTGTGAGGCGTACGGGTTGGCGCCGATAGAGGTGTTGCCTTCCCATCCGTTGGCGGTCACCTGAGCACCTGTTCCATAGGTGCCGTCTGAGTTCTTCAAGTTGACATTGATCAGACCGTCATTGGGCAGCTTAGCCTTGTTTTCGATGTCATTCTCATAGACGTAGTCCAGAGTCGGGGTGAGAGAGGCGAAGTCGCGGAGAGACGACATGTTCTGGTTGTTACCCAGTGCCATGTTGGAGCCGTGGCTCTCGCTGTGGGTGTAGTTGATGTCGCCGCCGATTTCCAAGTACTTGTTGATCTTGGAGGTGATGTTGGCGCGAGTGGTGAAGCGCTGGTAGTTGGTGTTGATGACCAGACCGTCGATGTCGTGATAACCGAACGAGAGGTTATACTGTGTCTTCTCGTTACCACCGTTGAGTGAGACACCATACTGCTGCTTGAGGGCTGCACGTGTCATCTCATCCTGCCAGTCGATAGCCTTGCGCTTGCCGTCGAATTTCTTGTCCCATACCTTATTAATAAACATGTCGCCTTGGTTGGCCTTGGCTTCACGCAAAGCATCGGTATAGGTGCTCAGACTCAGCACGTCAAGTGTGTAAGGAAGGGTCTGGAGGCCCCAGTCTGCGGTAAGATTGATGTTGGTGTGGCCTTTCTGGCCGTGCTTGGTGGTAATCATCACCACACCGTTGGCACCTGCCGAACCGTAGATGGCGGTAGCGGAGGCGTCCTTCAAGATTTCGATACGCTCGATGTCGGAGGGGTTGACGAAGTCGGCGCTGTTGCCCACTTGCACACCGTCAACGACATAGAGAGGAGAGGCATCACCGTTGATGGTTCCCACACCACGGATGCGGATGGCTGCCTTGCCGTCAGGAGCACCGTCCTGCTGGGCGACCATCACACCGGCGGCAGAGCCCTGCAGGGCCATGGCGATGTTGGTAGGCATTCTCTTCATCACGGCTTCCTGGTCGACGGTAGCCACTGAACCAGAGATGTCGCTTTTCTTCATCGTACCATAACCGATGACCACCACGTCGTTGAGGGTGGTGAGGTCTTCTTTGAGGACGATAGTGACGTTGGTTCTTCCTGCCAACTTCACCGAAGCTGTCTCATATCCCACATAGGATACGTTAAGTGTTGCATTCGAGGCTGCCTGGATAGAGAATTCACCGTTGATGTCGGTGATGGCTCCTGCCTGACTGCCTTGTTCTTTCACTGTGGCGCCGATAATCGGATCTCCACTCTCGTCTGTCACCGTTCCTCTTACGGTTCCCTGTGCCATAGCGCAAATAGGCATCAAGCAAGCAAGAAACAGCAAAGCTAACGGCTTTTGTAGTGCTTTAAGGTTCCACATACTAATTAAAATGATGTTAGTTGAAATAAATTAGGAATAATTATTGTCCTTTCTGTCATTAAAGTCGATAAATAGTGGGCGATTCATTATTTCGCGTTGCAAATCTATTATAAAAATGTGACATAGTTTTTATTTGATGTATCATTTTTTTTATTATTTGTATGCGGAAACCGTTATGTTACAGTAAATTTTTCAATTGTTACAATTCTTGAATGTCGTTCACATCTTTTATATTAAATTTGCATTGTCAATGATCAATCGCATATTCACTGAAGATATAACTGTTATCACTATCATATCTCATGCCATCAGCGCTGATGGCGCACATTCCTATCATTCACGATTAGTTCACTGCCGCCCCCACGGCGAGGATCCCAGAGAGAAGACCTCTATCCTTCCCACGACATTCCTCCGCCCGAGGGGGCGGCAGGACTGCTTTTGTCTGTAAGGCTTTGTGCCTTTCAGTTGAGATTGAAATATAAAAAGAGTGGCGCAGCAATTATAGCTGCGCCACTCTTTTTCAAGATTTTTGGTTGTGAAACCTTTTGTCCTTACTGCCGGCGGAAATTCCACTTGGAATTGTCGCTGCTGAAATCGTAGATGGCCAGCGTAGGGGTGCTGTCACCTGCGGAATAAAGCACATATTGGGTGTTGATGCCCTCCTTGCCCGGTATCTGCTTAGGCAGCAGGCGGAAGGTGCCGTCGGTGAGTTGCTCGACACGCCACAGTTGCTCAGGAGCACCTGTGAAAGCCGTGGTGGTGAGTTCGAGAGACTCGGTGGCGGTCAGTGCGCGCTCCGTTCCCTCAATCTCAATCTTGTAATAAGGGCCTCCGAGATAGCCTCCGGCCTCGGGCACAGCCTTCACCGACCACAACTGGTGGGGACGGAACATGAAGTCGCCGGCACGCACGGGGATGTCTCCGGCAGGCCATGTGGAAGCCACTTGCTCCAAAGTCTGGTTGGCGATAGGTTTCGGCGGTTCGGGATTGCTGTTGTTTCTCATCCATCCCTGGCGGTCTTGCTGCATGCGCACGAAGTCGACTGCCAGTTCGAGTGAGTAGCCACGACGCTCCGACTCAATCTCGTAGGTGCCCTCCTTGAAGCGGTCGCCGGCCACGGGCCAGTCATTCTTCCACAGCAGCGGACGGATGGCCAGCACACTGCGGCCGCCCTGGTCGAAGTCAGCCTCCCAGTGGAAAGACATAATCTCCACGCCCTCGTCGATGATGGTGCGCCCGAAGTGCCCTGCGCCCGTCTTGCGGTCGCCGGCGGCAATGACCATACGGCCACCGCCGTGGTACATGTCGCGTCCCACATTATCCATATAGGGGCCCTCGACGCTTCTCGCGCGGCCCACCACGATATTATAGGTCGAGTTCACACCGTCGCAGCAGGTGCCGTGTGTGCCTAACAGATAATACCATCCATTGCGGTAGATGAGGTCGGTAGCCTCACAGTCGATGGCGATATCCTTCTCCTTGTTCCCACTCACGCGGAAACCGGTGTTCGGGTCGAGTTCAATCAGGCGAATCGTACCAAAGTAGGTGCCATAGCTGGCCCAGAGACGTCCTGTCGTGGGGTCAAGCAGCAGTCCGGGGTCGATGGCGTCCTGGTCTTCCATGCCGTCGCTCGAGCACACCTCTACAGCCTCTGTCCACTTGAAATCAGGCGACTTCG
>CADBLU010000315.1 GCA_902795605.1 uncultured Prevotellaceae bacterium
GTCGTGGTGACAGAAGATACAATCTCGTCTTCCTTCTCACTGCCATCCTGGTTGTGATATCCCAAGGTGCATCTCAGCACGGTGGGCCGGCGCTGCACTTCAGTGGCATTACTGTCGTTGGCCAGTGCCGGAGCTGTGACGAGATAGATGTCATAGCCGACATTCGACAAAACATTGGTGATGTTGAACGTCACACTGTGATTGACGGTGGTGCGGAGAGGCTCGAATTCCACAAAAGCATGGTTGGACACCGAATGGTAGAAGGGGTTGTCTGTTTCCACATACCTCAACCTGGGTGCCACGGTCTCCTCGTCGTTGCCTGTCGATGAATTCTTCACCTTGCTGAGTTCCCTGATGGATGACGAATACTCTGCTTCGATGATTCGTGTCTGCATGAAGGTCTCAAGCTTGTTGATTTTCCAGTCGTCAGCCTTCATCATCGTGCCGTTGCTGCACACCACGTTGGTAGTGCCCGTGAGAACGCCGTTGGGCGGGGTGAGTGGGTTGTAGTACTCATAGTAGTGCAGTGTGTCGGCTCCCCAAGCGGCTTGACGTATGGAATAGTCGCGATAGCAATCGGTGGAGCAGGCGGAATCGGCAAGCGCCCGGTCTTCATTGAAGGTGCGGCTGAAGATGGTGCCTTTGACGATGGCCATACGGGGATTGGTGTAGACCAGCGAGTCGCGTTCGGGAGTCGCATCGTCGTAGTTGAAGTATGCGGAGTACTCATCCAAGAGCTGGTTCCAAACCTTGTTGGTGGGAGCCACCATCAGGTATGTGCTGTCTTCGGAATTGATCATCGCACGAGTGAAGCTGAAGATATCATTATGCAGGCGGAAGACGGAGTCGAGGTATACTGTCTTGCCGTCGACGATTCCACCTGGAACACTCCTTGAGGCAAGGAACTCCGAACGATAGAACATCGGGTTGTAATAGAAACTGCGCAGACTGTCGAGGTCAGCGTCTTTACGCAGATATTCGAAGAGGTTGGGGAAGAACTCCACCTGGTCGCCTACGGTAAAGAGAATGCCGTTCGAATAGTGCTGGTTGCTCGTGAGCAGACGGCTTGTATTGATGGTGGTGGGGGAGAGTACGGCATACTTTCCGTTCATCATCACGATAGAGTCGGTCCTGCTGCCAGAAATAGAGTGGTTGTAGAGGGCGATATGGTTCTGGAGGAACTCCTTGATGGTGGTGTTCTCATCGTCGTCTACTTTTCCTTTCTCAGCTTTGTAGGCCTGTATCAGTCGCTCTGCCTCGGATGAAGAGAAACAGTCGTTGGTGGGTGCAAAGACAGTGAACACCTGGCTTCCGCCGAGCGACTTGTCATAGCCGCACTCCTTGACGACCGTGGCGAAATTGCTCAGGTTGGGGTCTTGCTGGATAGCCTGCCAAAGCGAGGTGCCTGCAATGACACCGGTGGGTTTGCTGTCATAGTGCTCATCCCACTCATCGCTGCATCCTGTCAGTGTCAGGGCCGCTATGGCAAGCCCCAACACTGTGGTATAGATATTGTTGATTTTCATAAATGTCATTTTCAATGCAATGTTGAATTGTGATTGATGAATCATTCGCTTTAGAGGTCGTCCTCCATCTCGCCGTCGCCATCGACACCATAGACACTCTTGGGCACTAACTCAAGATAGTCGAGCATAAACTCGTTGTTGTTGCCTTGCTTACCGTCAGATGCGACGCGGAATCGGATATAATGGTCTTTGTTCTTGTCCATGTATCCCTGGCAGAGGATGCGGCGGTAGGTGCGATAGTTGCCTACGAAATAGCTTTTCTCCGAGAGGCTGAAGTGGAAGAGTGAGCGCGGAGAGCGATATGCACCAAGGTTCTTGAGCAGTTTCTGCTCTTCGGCTTTTTCCTCATCAGTCATCTGGTCATAGTTGCCACAAGACTCGTCCCAGACGAAGCGGTCGCCGATATACAGGTCGGAGTTGAGGAACTTGGTCATGTCGAGAGGAATGCCCTGTGGGACGCCGTCGAAATAGACCTGCATCACACCACGGGTCTCAATGGCGCAGAATCCCAGACGCACCTGCCAGTCGCCGCTATAGGGAATGGGAGGCAGGCGGAACGTGAAGTCATAGTCGCCGAAGAGGTTCCACTCATCGCCTTGCCATGACCAGAAGTTGATGTGCGGGCGGCGGAGCACCACGGAGCAGTTGGTGAAGGTGACCCCGTCGAGAAAACCGAGTGGGAAGTAGTAGTTGCGGCCGTTCTTAGGAGTTGCCGAGTCATCGGGTGTGCCTGCGGGATCGTCCACTTCTGGATTACCCTCGAAACGAAGGCCGTTGGTCATGACCTCTGGGAATACAGAGGAGAAGTCCATACGTATGCGCATGTTCTGCACCTTATTCTGCACATCCGAGCTGAAGGCCACGATGTCGTCCACGTAATAATAGTGGCCGTTGAGACCGTCGTGCACCACATCTGCCTCGATGGTAGGATCTACTCGTGCCCCCACAATCTGGTAATTGGCGTCATAGCGCCGGTTGATATAGCGGTCGCCTTTAGTTCCGTCGCCCAGATAGTCGTTGACAGTGATTTTCTCCACCTTGATCATTGTATGAGGCAGCACTGTATGGAACCAGTCGACGGGATTGATGAGTGTCTCGTCGAAGCCGAAGGCTCCCTTCACCACACCGAGATTGACATCCATAGGTGTCAGATCTGACACGCCGGCAGTATATCGGGTGAGGATGTGGTATTGCATGAAGCGATGGAGGGGATTGATGCTGTCGGTGAGGTTCTCAAAACTGTGTCCCTCTTTGTTGACATCCTCAGGATAGACAGGGTCGTAGAGTTCGCATGCCTTGTTGTAGAGGGCCCTGAGGTCACCTTTGGCGATGTTGTATTTCGACTCCAGCACTTCATCGGGCTCGACAAATACGGTATAACCATATTTCTTGGTGTCGGGCACCCAGGCCACCTCATTCCAAGTGTGCGACCTGTAGTAGTATTTGGGATATTTGTTTCTGTCATAGTTCTCATCCTCCACCAGCATGATCTCGTCGATGACCTTGGTGGCAACCAAGGCATTGTAGAAGGTGCTGATTCGGGGATTGTCGCGCAACAGGTCGGAGATGTAGTTGTTGGATTTCTCTATCACACGGTCGATAGGCTGCATGATGCCGTTCTCCACGGAGTCATCCTGGCTCTTGAAAAGAATCTTTGCCAAGCCCTCGAGATAGATGACAGCGTTGTTTTCCTCGTCGAAGCCAGCCGAGGTGGCGATAAAGCGGCCAAGCATGTTGGCCGTCGGCAGACGGTCCTGGGTCATTTCCATTGTGGTGTACATATTGGCTACCAGGTGTGTTCTTGCCAGTGTGTCACAGTCGGCGGTGCTGAGGTCGGCGACCCCAGACTTTCCTATACCACGCAGGTAAGTGTCGATGGCTTCGTTGGAAGGCACGAAACAGGTATAGTGTCCATAGGTGGAGAGCAGGTCCATGAGTCCGGCACGCTCAACGATTTCAGTAAACTCGCTGTATTCGGGCCGGTTTTTGAGGTAGGAGCTGGCCATCTCACCGGTGAAGGTGTAGAAGTTATCCTTGTCAGGCTCATCAGAGCATGACGACAGCGAGGGAACCATAAAGGCGATGATGCCCAACAGACTCAGGATATTGTATGTTATCTTTTTCATAATCGATGTCCCTTTACGTTTATTTGGATGATTCATAACTGCTTGTTTCACCGCTACTGAACGCGGGGTTCTGCACCAGATAGGTGTTGACCTTCATTTCCTCGTAGTTGTAGGGCCAATACATAGCATCCATTTTTGAGAGTTTATTGGCAATCAGCGCCGAGCCTGTGGTCACCTTCCTGAGAGCCGCCTGGGAAAGGATGGTGGTGGTGCCCTGACGGCGTGAGACTCTCACAAGGTCATACCAGCGCTTGCCTTCAAACATAAGTTCCCTCTGACGCTCCCTGAGCACAAGGTCTTCAATCTGCGATTTTGTCACATAATCCGTGGCCACGAGCGTATCGGTGAGAGTGGTCTGGCAGATAGACCGTTTGTTGACGGCATTGACAAGAGAGAAAGCCTGTGCGATATAGGGCTCATTGTAGTTGAGGGTTTCCTGGTCGACACCCTCGCGGAGTTTCTGGGTGATGGCCTCAGCCTTCAGCAGCACGATGTCTGCCAGACGGTAGATAATCCAGTTGCTGCGGTTGTCGCCGGAGGTCCAAAGGTTTCCGTAGTCGACAGAGGGGGTTGAGGAACTTCCGTTGACATAGGTATTGCGCCGGGTGAATTTATTGATACTGGCGTTGGCGCTTGAAGAGTTGATAAACTCATAAAGACGTGAGTCCACTTTCTTATTCTTATCCTCGAACACCGTGCGGCCGCTGGTTTTGGCAATGTCATCCACGATAAAATCTGAAGGCTTGAGCCAGCCTTGAGTGGCAGAGGCATTGCCATAGAAAGTTCCTATGGCAGAGTTCTTCGGCATGGAATTGCTGTAGTCGTCAAACACAAGCTGGAAGATGACCTCCTGATTGGTGAGACTGGTGGCAGACTCAATGTCGGTGCTGTACATGTAGCGATAGGTATTGCCGAAGGTGGTCGTGGAATACTGGTCGGTGATGAGCGGAAGACCGTTGGTGCGAAGGTCGTTGTCACTGCTCTGAGACGAGCTGTTACGCGATGCCTTTTCTATCTCATCAGCAATCTTCTTTTTCGATGCGATGACCAGGTCGGCATATCTGATACAGTTGTCATAATCTTGCTTCCACAGATACATCTCGCAGAGCATGGCATGGATGGCATCTTTGGTGATGCGCCCTGTCTGATAGAGCGGGGTGACGGATGGATAGCGCTCCACTGCCATGTCTTTCACGCTCTCCAAATCGAAGATGAGAGAGTCGAGCACTTGTTCGAACGGCATGGCCGGCAGCATCATCTGCTGGTCGTCGTCGGTGAAGGCTTCACGTGAGAAAGGCACGTCGCGGAAGGTGCGAATGAGGTAGAAGTAGCTGAGCGACCGCAGGGCTGTCATCTCGGCGATGGTGGCGTTGAGTTCGCTCTGTGTGTATCCGGGGTCGATGCTTGCCACCTGAGGAGCATATTTGATGACAGTGCTGCAACGGTTGATGACATCATAGAATCTCAGCCAGTCGGTATAGGCGTTTTTGGCCGTGATGTTCTCGTTGAGGAGATTGAGCAGGTTGACATCATCGTTGGTGTTGGTTCCGGGCGCCATGTTCTCGCTTCTGGCCTCTCCCCAGATAATCATTCTTCTGATGCAATCTTCCGACTGGAAAGCACTATAGCATCCCGATACGATGTTGTCGACATCGGCCTTCTCATTCCAGAAATTCTCCAGCACGATAAGGTCGCGTGGCTCGACTTCCAGGAAGTCGGAGCATCCGGAGAAGAGCAGTGCCGAGGCAGGAGCAAGAAGCGCAATGGCTGTCATGCCCTTTATCTTTTGATATAAATGATTTAAATTCATGGTTCTTAAACTTTTTCTTGAGTCAGGATACGTTTAGAATTCCACAGTGATGCTACCGGTGTAGGAGCGGTTACGCGGTGTCTGAGAGTAGTCGATGGCAGGCGCGTATCCACCTTGGGAAATGTCGGGGTCGACACCTGAGTATTTGGTAATGACAAACGGGTTGTTGGCACTGCCATAGAACGATAGTCTGTTGATGCCAATGCTCTTGAGCCATTTGGTTTTCAGGTTGTAACCGACTTGGATATAACCCATGCGGAAATAACTGCCATCCTCGACGAAGCGGTCGCTGATGAGTGAGTTGTAATTGGAAGTGTTTCCATACATGGCACGAGGAATGGTGGTCACGTCGCCTTCCTTGCGCCAGCGGTAGTTGACGGCCTGGCTCTGGTTGTCGTTGCCAATCATGGCTTCGGCGCGCAGACGTGCACGGTTGATGATCTTGTTGCCATAGCGGTAGGTGAACATGGTCGTAATACGCCAGGCGGCATATCTGACAGTGAAACCGATACCACCGTTGAGCTTAGGCAGCGAGCTGCCGAGATAGACGATATCCAGGGCATTGATCTGGCCGTCGTGGTTGACATCCTCATAGATGGCGTCACCGCCGTTGAAGCGGTAGTTCTTACCTGTACCGTCATTGGTGTAGTTGTACATCATTCTCACAGGGTTGCCCTGACCGTCTCTGACTATCTCACCATTTTCATTGAATGCGACCGGTGCCGTTTTTCCACTGGCAATGAAGGCCTCCTGCTCTTCTCTCGACATTTTGTTGAATGTGTTGAAATTGTACTGATAGACACCTTTGTAGCGGAATCCGTAGATGGCACCGAGCGGGCTGTCGAGCTGCACACGCTGGAGTGTCTCGTCGTTGGCATATCCGAAGACGGAGTTGTAGGTGTCGAGCACATAGTCGTCCATCTCAAGCAGTTTGTTGCTGTTGTTGCCGAAGTTGACATTGAAGTCCAGAGAGAAATCACCTTTCTTGATGAGCTGGTTGGTGTTGATGCGGAATTCCCAACCGGTATTGCGCATCTTTCCACTGTTATGGTAAGCCAGCTCTCTGAATCCAGAGTTGGACGGGATACGGTAGCCCGCGAGGAGCATGTCGGATGTGGAGTAGCTGTAGGCATCGAGTGCAAATATCAGCTTATGATTGAACAACTCCATATCAACGCCGAAGTCCAAACTCTTGATGGTCTCCCACTTCATTCCCGTCAGACGGATGTTGCTGGGATACATTGCCGCCACGTCGAGATATTGCGAAGTGGAGTTGTATTTAGATGTAAAGAGATAGTCCTGCCTCGGTGGGTTGCCGGACATAGCCCAACTCTGTCGGATGGCGAATTCCGAGAGCCATTTCTCTGTGTGCTGCTTCACCCAAGGGATATCAGAGAGTAGTATTTTTCCTGAGAGGGAAGGGAAGTATCCCCAACGTTTGCCGGGTCCGAACTTCGATGTTCCGTCCATAGTGACGTTGAAGTCGAGCACGAAGATACGATACTTAAAGTGATTGAGCCACACATAGCGGAGGAATCTCGACTCACTGTATCCGGAACTCTGGCTGGTAAGGATACCACCTGCCGCGGGACTGCTGATACCGCCAGACGCACTGCTTCGTGTGCGTGCACTCTGACTGTTGTATGAACTGGAGCGCAACTCCATGTTGACGGAGGTCATAAACTCAAAGTTCTTATTGTGGAAGACAGGCATGAACATGAGTTTCTGCTTGGTGACAAAGCCCACGTTCTTGCTCGAGCCGGAAGAGCTGACATTGACAGGAGTGGACGTATTGTTGTAAGTCACACTGCGCAGTTCCTGGGGAATGAACGAATCCTCATAGTTGCTGTTGACATTCATATAGACCGAACCAGTCCAGGTGAGGCGCGTCTGGTCGAAGTTGGTCGACAGGAAGTCGTAGTTGATGACCAACTCGGGGCGCATGTCATAGGTGCGGCGCTCGTTCTTGGCCAGATAGGCCGAGGCGACAGGGTTGACATACGACTTCTGGTTGCCGTTGAAGACATCAGAGGCCGATTCCAGCATGGTGTAATAGACTTTAGTGTCCTCTCCGGTGAAAGGATCCTGCTCGTAGATGCTCATGTTGGGCATTTTTCTCAGAGCGATGGACAGCAGGTCATCGGAGTTCATGTGGTTCTTCGTATATGTCAGCGAGAAGTTGGTCTGCACGTTGATGCGGTCACTCACCCTATAGTCGAGACCCACACGGGTGGAGAAACGGTTGAGTTTCTGCTGGATGATAGTACCGGTCTCATGGTCGAAACCTCCACCGATATAGAAACGGGCTTTCTCACCACCACCGCTGATGGTCACATAGTGGTTCTGGCGGAGACCCCATTGTGTGACAGCGTCACGCCAGTCGGTGTTGTTGTTGTATTGCTCATACTCAGAGAAAGTGGGGTCGTAGTTGATTTCCCTCACGCTGGCGGAGGCATTGTCGTTCTGCTCGGGATTGAAATAGGCCTCTTTGAGCAACATGGTGTAGTCGTCGCCATTGAGCATCTTGTAACCTTCGGGAAGATAGGTGCCCGTAAGCGACAGTTTGTAGGAAATGCGCGGGGGACCTGGAACACCACGTTTGGTGATAATCTCGATAACACCATTACCACCCTCGGTACCGTACATAGAAGCAGCGGCAGCGTCCTTGAGGAATTTGATGTTGGCGATATCCTCCACGTTGATGTTGAGAAGGTCGGCAAACTGCTCGTTGCTGGCAGAAGAGACGTCGAAGTTGTCGAGGCTCACCTCACGGACGTTGCCGTCGACCACCACCAGCGGGTTGGCGTTGGTGAAAGACGACATTGAGGTGTTACCACGGATTTTCATGCTCGAACCGGCACCGAGGTTACCAGAATTGGCCACGAGGTCGAGACCTGACACCTGGCCCTGGAGAAGTTCGTCGATAGAGGTGGCGCCCATACCCTCAAACTGCTTCATGTCGAGGCTCTGTGTGGCATAGGAGAGCTCGCGCTCGGGGATAGGCAGTGAGTTGCCGCGCGCGCGACGCTTCGACACGACGGTGACTTCCTGCAGTGAGGTGGCCGACTCCATCTTGATATTATAAGTGGTGCGGTCGATGGGAAGAATGACCGTCTTCATGCCTACATAGGTAAAACGGATCTTGTTCTTGGGATTCTGCACCTTCATCGTGAAATTGCCGTCGAGGTCGGTGATAGCACTTTCAATGATACGGCCATTGCCGTCGATCTCGCAGACGGTAGCACCGATGAGCGGTTCTACGTCGTCCTGCACAGTGCCGTGGACAGACGTGATCTGCGCACTGACAGTGAGAGCCACAGCCTGCATCAATAGCGTTAATATGATGGATTTCAGTTTTCTCATATCTTATTTCCTCCTAATCTTTTTAAGTTGTTGCTTCCAGGGGGTCAGTGGTGAGGCCAGCAGGTAACCGTCAATCTGGTGGACAACGGCATCGGAAGCCATGAAGATCGTTGCAGTGTTGCTTCCGACAGCACCTCTGAACCAATAGTCGCGGCAGATTTGGTTGTAGAGTCCGTCGCGCTTGATGACGTTGCGCACATTGCCCATGTTGTCGGTCACTCGCAGCTGACTGCCGCTGGCATCGGAGATGATAGGATAGAAACGGCCGGTCTCCGGATTGCGGAGCATGCTCTCATAGACATTGACATAACTGTCGCTTTCCGGTGCCATATTGATAGCCACAGAGTGGTCTTGCACATGATATCGGATGAAATTGACAATGATGTCTTTGATGATCTGGCGAGCCTCCTCGGCTGCTTCCTCAGTGCCCCACACCTGTTCTGTCTGTGCCTCATAGTCATCCCATGTGGGGAGGAGTCCTTGGTCGATGAGCGTCTGTATCGACTCGTTGGTAGGTACATAGACGGTATAGTTGTAGTTGTCGAAAAGACGGAAATTCTTGCTGCCAAGGTCGCTCAGGCCGGCGTTATAAGTGTTGTTGAGCCTTGTGACCATCAACTCGCTACCGTCATGGTCGATGAGGTCGATGAACTTGGAGAACTCTTCTTTTCCGGTCAGTGTCAGATAAAGAGACTTCTGGGCACTCAGCGGCATACGCTCGTTGATCTGATACGACTTACCGTTGGTCTTGGTATAGATTTCGTCTTTCTCCACGGCCAACTGGTAGTTGTTGTGCTCGATATCCCAGCCACCAGAGAAAGCAAGGCGTCCGTCGGACGTGCGACTGACACGGATGAGCGTACCGCCTTTCGACTTGTAGTATTCGTGTCCGTCCTCCACATCGCCCACGATGATGAGCTGGTCCATGAGGCGTCTCAGACGGTCGGTAATCACGTCGTTGGAGACGGTGGCCTGAGTGCGGGCGCCCTGTGTGATGACACCATTCTCATCAACTGTACAATTGTAGCGGCGAGCCTGCACACGCTGGTCGGCCGACTTGGTGGGATCGTAGTAGAACTCCAGGAGTGAAGGTGCCTCCATGCCTGTGCTGTTCTCATACTTGCCGTAGAATGCAGGGTCAAGATACAGGAGCATGGCATCGTTGGTGGGGAGCAGCAGGCTGTATCGCGAATCCATGGAGAGGAGGTAGGGGAGGAAGTTGAGGTGGTCGATAGCCCAATAGATGACATTCATCGTGGAGGCGTGAGCCAGGGCAGGATAGGCCACAGAAGCATACTCAGCAGGCGAGAACACCTTGTTGACCATATATACCACACCATTGCATCCCATGAAACAAGAGTCGATGTTGGCAGGAGTGATGCCAAGCACCTCCTTGGCGTCGTTGAGCACATGGTCGAACTTCGACGGAACGGCATCGGTGAATGTGGGCAGCATATTGACATTGAGGAGTTTCACAAGGGTGGCATCGGGAATGCTGTCCCAAGAGCCATACTCCGTATGGAGGTCGCGGCCTTCATTCTCCCACCAATAGTCGAGCGCCTCGTTGGTAGGCACGATCATGGCACCCGCGTCATAGTGCAGGTCATAGTTCATCGTATTAGCATAGATATACTGGTTCCATCCCGGATCGAAAGCCAGCAGGGCGGGTACAACCTCACCGTTGGGGTCTCTGTCGACAGCTGTGTTTTGATTTGTAGTACTGCCGTAGGAACGTCTGCTGTAATAACGCAGGGTGTAGACAGAATCCTTGTTGTTGTAGAGACGGTTATACTCCTGAGTGACTGCGTTGTTATAGAAAGGAGCCGAGAAACGGTCGAGCAGTGATGACCAGCGCGACATTTGGGGGTGAGAACGGATGATGTCGGCCATGTTGGGCGATGATTCAATCACACCATCCACCTTTTGGATATAGCCGTTCTTGCAGGTGATGTCTTTCTCGTTGACTCGCTGACCGTTGACCCATGCCTCATTGATGGAGGTGGCCTGGTGGTTGGTGAGGATAGACAGGTCGTTGTCGGTGATGTTGTAGTAACTCATGAAAGCAGGCAGGAAATGAATCATCGGCGGAGCTGACGCGTCTTTCATGAGAGGGATGCTCTTGCCGTTTTCCTTGAAGCTCTTCCACACGGGTGTGCCGGGCATGTCCTGTGGCTTCATGATGAAGACGGAGTCATAGATAGAGGCTGCTGTCTCACGGCGCATGCAGAGTCCTTCCATAGGAGGTGTGCCTCGCACGTTGGAGAGCAGCTCGATGAGATAGGCATTGTTGATCATCGAGTTGTTGAGCAGCATTTTCTTCTGAGCGAGAGTCAATTGGCTGTAGTCCCTCACTCCCCATGAATTGTTGCCAAACCATTTGGCGAAAGCTTCGTCGTTGGCGGCAAAAAGAGTTTTCGAACCTGTGTGACTCAGCACTTCCTTCTGGTCCAGGTCGTCTGCCAAGCGGAGCAAGGTGGTGTAGTGGCCGTCGGTCTGCAGCTGTTCGTAGATGGAGTTGCCGAGCCATGATGGCTGGCCGGTCAGCAGATATTCGTCTTCACACGACTGCAATGACCACGCTCCCAGCAGTAGTCCACAACATGCCAGAGCGAACCTTGACATCCGCCTGATTGACTTGTGTTCTTGCTTTTTAAGTTTCATAGTCTTTGTTGTTATTTAGGATTTGTATGATTTAGGCTATCAATGCATTTGTGCTGGTATGTCTCCGTCTCATGTGCATATATATAATATAAGGTAAAGGTAATGGATAGTCGGTCATCTTATCAGATGGCCATCACCTCCCTCGGGCGATGGTGGCTGTCTGAGGTGTTCGCAACGCGGAATGACAGTCTCGTTCCATGCTTCTTTTTGTTATCTGGCAGATGAGAAAAGGAAACAAGGAAACCGGTGAGCAGGCAAAACCTGCCACCAGTTTCCTCTTTCTTGTCATTGATCTCGGTTAATCATCAATTCTCATTGATGTTTATTCGTGATTAAATGGGTTACTTCACACTGACTTTTCTCACTCTGACGGTACCGTCGCTGAGAGTCTCACGCACGATGTTGATGCCTCTCTGCAGACCGTTGACACGTGTACCGTTGACAGAGAAGACCTCTGCGTTGCTCACCTGTCCGGCAGCGATGGCCTCGATGCTCATCGGGTTGTCGCTCTCGGCGAGCTGGCTGTTCTTGCCATAGTAGAAGAGCTGCCAGTTGGTCCACAGTGTCCAGTCGTTGGTGATCAACACGTCCTTCTTCAGACCGATGGTCAGGATGCCTTCCTGTCCCACTTTCACAATCACGTTGTTGTTGGAGAAGTAAGGAACTTCCTGCTCGTCTACAGACTGGAACATGTCGCCGGCAGTGGTCATTGAGTGAGGCACAACAAGTTTGTTGTCTTGGGATGCCCATGCCCAACCATCACTTGGCTCTTCAGCATCAGTGGGCTGAGCCTTAGTGGCAAGGCGATAGAGAGGCACACTCACGGTGTCTGTACCTTCAGCGGCATAGAGGAATGCGTTGTTGTTGAGTTCGGGATTCTCAACCCATGACGAGTAGTCGACATCGGGATTACCGGCACGGTAGAAGCCAGTCACAGATACTTTGTAGGTTCCCTCGGGCAGGCCGCGGAGCACCTGGAAGTAGTTGTAGTTGGTGTTGTACTTCTCTGCGTCGAGAGCGGTGCCGTTGACAGCAGCCTGTCCGGTCCAGCCATTATCGTTGCCGTCCACATAGGCCGGGTTGATGATGATGGTGGTGCACTCCACGGGGTTGGCGTCGCTGGCCATCTCCATATTCTGCGGGATGCCCAGACGGTTGATCATTGTGTTGATCTGGTCGATGAGACCTTCCACTTCGGTGTCTGCATACGAGTGGTTCTCAAGACCTGCGTTGATGTCGCTGTTGAGAGCGTTGGCCTCATTGATAGTGGCAGAGGTGGCCACAGCAGAACGGAGAGCATCGGCCAGTTTCTCATTGGCAGCCTCAAGCTCGGCGAAGAGCTTCTTCGAGGCATTCACTGCATCCTGCATGTCGAAGAGTTTGGTAAGGGCAGCGAACATTGCCTCACCGTCTTCGCCGTTGACCACAGCCTTAGCCTCGTCGATGGCTGCTTCCAGATTGGCAACCACGTCTTTGCCGATAGCGCTGTTGAGGGAGTTCTCACCGTCGGTGATAGCCTGCTCGAGTACGGGTTTCACCACGTCGGCCTGGAATCCACGATAGTAGAGGTGGAAGTTGTCCCAGATACACCAGCTGTCACCCAACTGGTTGGAAGAGCCCTTCACACCGATACGGATTTCCTGGCCGTCCTGTGAGACGAGTCCGTAAGCCGACTGAGTGTACATGCCATTCTCGAAAGCGATGGCGGCACTGGCCATACCATTGGGGAAGTAATAGGTGGTGCCTGTCGACTCGTCGGTCTCAGAAGAATAGTCAGTGCTGTTAGCGCTGTAGAATTCTTGTTCAGTGATCTGCTGCGGGTCACCAAAGATATTGGTGAACGGAGTGCTGTTGGAGTTAAGGTAGATAAACACGGGGCAGGTCTCCTTTGTGGTGTACTGCTCGTGGTTGAGGTACGACTGGTAAGCGCCTCCACGTCCATAGCGGTAGAATCCCTGTACGGAAATCTCATACACGCCCTTAGGTGCGCTCTTCACAATCTGATAGATGTCGAAGTTGCCGTTGTTCCATGCCTCGTAGCAGGTGTTGGTGGCAGTACCACCGATGGCAACGTTGCCGCCAGAGACAGCCTCTTGTGTCCAGCCATCCTTGCCCTTCGAGTAGTCGGGGTTGACAAGGAACTTGTTGGTCACGTCAGCATTCGGCATAAGGTGCTGGTAAGCATCGTTGATCATTTCCCTTACGCGCTCAATCTCTGCCTTCAGCTCCTCATTAGACATGTCGTGCTTCTTGAGGAGGTCTTCTGCCTCAAACTCACCCCAATCGCCGACATCACCGGTAAACTCTTCGTCGAGATATTCGTCAGCAGCACAATCGATGGCTTCCTTCCTGAGGTCGGAAATCTGCTGCCAGAGGCTGATGTTCTCCTCGAGGTCGGTGCTGGCTGTCTGGATGGCATCGATGGCCGAGAGGATGGTTTCCTTGGTGGTAGCTGCCTTAGTGGCTTCCACAGCAGCGTTGTAAGCGTCATAATATGACTGAGTGTAGATGGCGTCAGCAAGATTGCTGTAGTCCTTCAGGTTCTTGTTGACATCCTCGAGCATCAGTTTGTAAGCTTCGTCGCTGTCACCGTAGTAGGTGAGAGAGAAGTCGTCGAAGATGGCCCAGTCGTCAGAGGTGGTGGTCGACTTGCGGGCACCCACTTTCAGCTTGCCGTCGTTGACGTTGATGAACACATGGTTGTCGTTGCAATAACCGGCGGCAAAGAACTCGTCGGCGGCAATCATGTTGTTGGGGATGAAATAGGTTTCACCAGTCTCTTCGTCAGTAGCCGAAGTCCATGTGCCTGTTGTCATGCCGGCGGTGAGACCTGCAGTGTAGGGCGATGCGATGCTCGACTCAATCGTCTGTACGCTGTTAGTGGCATAGATCTTGGCATACTTCGAAGCCTCGTTCTGGGCCTTGTAGTTGGTATAGGCGGTTGTGGTGTTGCCAGCGCGATAGAATGCGTGTACATTAAACATATAGACACCCTCTCTCAGGTCGGTAAGTTCCTGGTAGGTGTCGAAGTTCATCGAGAAGCGCTCTGCATTCTCCTTCGGGTCGTAGCTGCCCCAACCAGAGCCGGACCAGCCAGTGAGGACGTTGCCGTCGAACGACGGGTTCTGGATGAACAGCTTGGTCACGTTGACGGGATTGCTGACGGTGGCGTTGGGGTAATTCTCTATAGCCAACTCTTCCTCACGTGTCTGGATAGCTTTCTTTGTGGCTTCTGTAGCGGCTTGGAGCTCCTCCTTGGTGCTGTTGGTGTTGTTGTAGACGGCCACCTGGTCGGCTACTGCCGCGCCGATAGCCTCAGCCTTGTCGAGCTGCTCTTTCAGAGCCATAGCTGCCTGATAGGCTTCCATCTTTGCCTCATAGGCCTCGCCTGCTGCCTCAGGAACGAGTTTCCAGTCGATGAAAGCACCTCCGTCAGCCGTGTTGTCAGAAGTCAGCACGGTGTTGGTGGGATCAGTGGTACGGTCCAGACCCACAAACTTGGTGTTGTCGTTCCAGTTGGGGTTCTGAGCGGAGGGAGAGAGACGGTAGACGTCATTTCCCATAGCTGTGATTTCCCAAAGGAAGTCGGGCTGGTTGTTGTAGTCCACATACATAATGTTGGATGTGTCTACGAACCACCACATTTTCCACGCTTCCTGTGTCTTCACATAGTCGGTGAGGGTGTATACACCTTCCCACTGCATTTCCACTCTCACTTTCAGTCCGGTCTCACCCACACTGGCTTGTGTGCCGTAGAGATTTCCCTGAGTGAAGAAGAGCTGGCTGCCGGTGTTGTAGAAGTAGTACACTTCGCCATCCACCAAACTTGCGAATTCCGTGACGGCCGCCGGCTTTGTCCACACGTTTCCGTCTACGGCTTTGGCCACATTGTTACCCAGAAGGAACAATGCGCCCACAACAAGTAGTCTTGCAATTTTCATAAAGGTTAAGTTTAAAAAGTTAGTAAATCGCGCAAATGCCGAAGCAAATGCATTGGTAAAGAAAATATTCGGTTTCAGATTCTTGCTTGTCCCGATTAAAGAAAATCTTTATGAGATTCTTTGCGTTTTAGCTTATCTTCTCGCGGACGTGCAATCCGCCATAGGGCCATTCAGCCCTTTTAGGTCATCTTGGTATTCTTTGTTCAACAGTTGCAAAGATAACAAAAAATTATTAAACTATATGTTTTTTTATGAAAAAAATGTTTAAATGTGTGTATTTTTACACTTTTTCGGAAAAATGGCTCATTTTACTACCGTTTTTGTTGCATTTTTGCCGTTTTTGCGGATATACACGCCCTTGCTTGCCGGCTGAGTCATACGCATGCCTTTGAGATTGTAGTAACGTGTGTCGCTGTCGGTCTCGTCGATGCGGGAAGGCATGATGCCAGTGGCCTCTTCAATGGCCTTTTTCACGTCCCCGGCAGTGAGAGCATAGTTGAACACCCGGACGTCGTCAATATAGGCACGGAGCATAGGAGCGCTGCTTGTCTGTCCTCGTGCGATATAGTTAAGACACGGGGCGATGTCAGAGGGAAGGATAGCGACATTGTTTTCGATGGCCTGCTTTTCACCGTCTACATAAATAACGATACTGTCTCTCGACAAGGTGAGGGCCACATGCTGCCATCTGAGAGGCGTGAGCCGATATGGAGTCTGCAGGGACTGCTCCTTTTGTCCGTCGGTGATGTAGTAAGTGATGCCATTTCCGTTAGACGGCGTGAGGTACATATACTTTTCGGCTCCGTTGCCGAAATCGAAGAGCCGCTGGTCGTTGGCGGTCGCATTGCGCCAGTTGACCCATGCCATCAGCGTGAGCTCATCCGAGGAGGCGATTTCGTAGGGCAACTGCAGATAGTTGGAGCTGCCGTTGAGGTTGAGCGCCTTACTGCCTTCGGCATTGGTGGTGAGATATTGCGAGTTGCCGTAGAAGGCGGCGTCCAGTTGGTTGCCGGTCTCGTCGAGCATGTTGTCATCACAATTCCAACGTGCGATCATCGCACGCTCGCCCGTCGTGGCAGCCTCCACGGCCTCACAAGGCTCCGACTGGTTCTCGCTGCGGTCGATGGCTTTCACCCGATAGGCATAGCGATGGCCTTGTTTGCATGAATTGTCAAGAAATTTAGTTGACTTCACTTTCCTTGCAATCGTGTTCCATTCCCCGTCTTCGGCATCCGCTCTGAGCAATATGTAGCCATCGACGTCATCCTCCGGACTGGCCTCCCATTCGAGTAAGATGCTTGCGCTTTGGGCGGTGGCTTTCAATGCGGCCGGCGGGGTAGGGGCGACGGTCTCACACTCCGCGTCTAAAGGCAGGAATCTCCAGAGTTGGCGAGCAGGGTCGGCCAGTTTCGTCTGCTGGTTGATGTTGATACCCTGCATCCTCATGGTGCTTGAGAGTGTCAGATAGAGGGCGCTCTCCCTGTTGCGGATGTAATAATATCCGTCGCCGGCATATTCCAGATACCACTGTTGGTTGGTCGAGGGTGTTCCGCTGCCGAAAGAGATGACGTCGCCTCCCGACTGGGTGGAGAAGTTGAGCACGTCCATGAACTTCCCGTCTTTCACCGACTTGATGTTATAGAAACTGTAGTCGCCGTCGACACTTGACCCCACGGGTGCGACCACCCATTGCTGGTTGGCTCCGCCGTTGTAGTTCACCTGCGAGATATTGACGTTGTTGCCCGAAGAGCCATGCTCGGCGATGACATACCGTGTGGCTTTGTTCATGATTTTATAGGTGCCGTTGATGGCGCTCGGCTGCACATCTTCGCCCCATGTGATGTCTATCACCTGCTCCGCGTTTTTCTGACCATTCTGATAACCTGTGCCTCCGTGGATGGTGAGCAAGATTTCGCGGGTCGGTCCGACACCGTCGTAATAGACCTCCCTGTCAGTGGAAACGAATTGATAATTGGTGGTATAGGCTTGCCGCTCACTCGATCCTAAGAAGGCTTTCACGCGTCCGTCGTCGTGGCGGTAGACGGTGGCTGCCGTCCAGTTGGCCGGATGCTCGGCATAGCCCAACCTGACGCCGTGACGGCTGATGTCGCAGAATTCACCTCTCGCCCTGCTGTCGAAGCCCCACCAGATGCCTACGGTCATACCGTACTCCAGTCCGATGAAAGCCTCTGCCACATTGTGCATCTCGTCGTTGTAGCCTACCTTTCCCTCGGAGGCCAACAGCCGGTGGAAGGCTTTGTAGTTATCCATCGAGCCCGCCAGCTGGTGGGTGTTGCCCCAGTCATAGTAGGCTTTGCCTGGCGTATACCATGAGATGGCCTTGTCGTCGTTGAGCGTATTGCTGCCCACGATGGCTACATTCTTGAAAAGAGGATAGTCGGTCTTAAGCTTACGGGCGATGTCACGGCTGTTGGTTGCCGTGGCTCCCTCTTCCTTCCAGTAGTCGGGCTCGTTGAAGGGGGACACGCCTGCCACTCTGTGGCGCGTGTTCTCTGTCAGCCATTTCACATGGGCGTTGATCATGGCCGACCAGCGCTCCACATTGGCGTTGCTGCCTGTACGGTAATAGGAATCGACCCCGGCCTCCTGGTCGCAGGTAAGCACCAAGGGAAGCGTATCACTGAGAATATTAAAGATGCGGTTGCGCTGGTTGAGGGCATTGGTCTGGTCTGCCTGCAGGTCGGTGTCGTTGGTCAGTGCCTTCGTCGTGCGGAAGCACGAACGGCCGATGCCCACGTTCTCCCGTCCCATGTGGTTGAGGCCCTTGCGGAAATTCTGCTCGCTGATCCAAGCCTGGTCCAACCCCCAAAGGGGTGAAAAGCGTTTTCCTTCGGCCTTTATGGAGAAGGAGACCACTTTTCCCGTGGGAGCAGATGGTGTGAGCGAACTACTCGTGGAGGCGATGCGCTCGTCTTGAGCGTATACAACTGATGTGGCGGTGATCAGAATCCCAAATAGTGTAAATATGTTTCTCATTCGCAAGTGTAATTAGAGTCTGTATATGAGGGCGAAGATAATCAAAATTTTCCATTATCAACGACGGAGATGGTGAAGAATTTGCGAAAACCATCGATTTTTGCATTTGTTAACACAAGCGGGTATCCAAATTTATATCAACCTCATTTACTTATTATAAATAGGTATCCCCTTCTGAGTGATTCCCACAGTCGACACCTTGATACGTGTGTTTTTCCCATTGTTGTAGAACCTGGCTTTATAGACGCCCTCTTGGTCTGGTTTCGCATTCGGGTTCCAGTAGAGTGTCCTGCGGTAGTCGCCCTGTATGGTTTCTAGTTTGCGGTCTGTATAGTCGGGGTGATAGAAGTCGTCTGGCAGATACATTCCCTGTATGACAATCCATCGGTCTCTGAAGGTGGGTCGCACGGCATCGTCGAGCATGGTCACATAGTCGATGGTGATTCCTGTCTCGGAAACGCCAGAGGGAGAATCAGGATCAATATCAGGGAAATAGAAGGGCTTGTCTTCATTCCTCAGGTCGAAATCGGTAAATATATTGACTCTTTTCAAACGCTTGAGATGCAGTTCTAAGTCTCCAAATAGGGTGTCAGTCGACCTGAGCCTCAGCAGCGTGACACTGTCTTTCTCTTCCTCGGTCATATACTTTTTCATCCCCATGAGATAGCGCGTGTAGTAATTCGTGAGCACCTTTCTGGACACATACCGTCTGGTGTTCATATTCCCCATGAGCGACATCACAACTTGGTTGCCGAACAAAGCGGGATTAAACTTTCCAAAAGACAAGCCATAGTCGGTGGCCCGGTTATACAATTCGACAGCGTCATAAGAGCACTGCGGGCGCAGATAATTGATGCCTATACGTCCACGCCGTTTTTTGCCTTTGACCACCAATGTGTCGAGCGTGCGGTCCATGTTTGATAATTTCCTTCCGAGGTCGATATCATCATTGTTGACAAAATCGAAAGTCTCTTCCGGAAGATGGCATTGATAGAAAGAATATTTCTTGGCGAAAACAGGGTAAAAGAGGTCACGCTTCACGTAATATTCGGGATATTCCTCTTCGTCCAGTCTTCCTTTCATCTTGAGCTTTTTGACTTTTTCCTCAGCTTTGTTGGTGTCATACGCCATCATCATCAGAATCCCGTTACCATAAAATGGAGGCAGATTGATGAGATAACGGCCATGATTGTAGGTGATAAGGCTCACGTCGTAGCCAGTCTTGTTGACAATCAATTCAGCATCGAGTTTCACTTCCTTTTTCACCCCGGAGTAGCGGCGCTTGTAATCACTCTGCATCGCCTCGCTGCGAGCAAGGTTGGATGCCACAAGTGAACTGTGACCCCGCTCAGAACTTGTGTTTGTATTATTATTGCGGTTGAAAGCGATGTTGTTGACGTCCATCACACTGGTAAACCTGTCCATCCTGGAGATTTCGCTCATCTCAGACCTGATTGGAGGCATGGATGCGGCATCATCCTCTCCTCCCCCGGTAACAGAGGTGAAATTCATGAACTCGTTGGCCCACTCTTCATGCCTGCTGAAGTCTTTCTCGTCGAAATAGACGGTGTTGAACACCCCTCCCTCAACAGTCAGGTGAGTCTCAGGTGTATAGCGCAGCGAATCGGTCATCATGATTTCCATATAGTCGTATCTGCGCCATCCTTGCACCATCATCAGCAAATCGAGCGCACGGCGGTGTGCGTCATCGTCGCTTTCGAAATAGTAGTCGGGGTAGGGGATAAATCCGCGCAACTCACTGGACAACAGCAGGTCGCTCATGATATTGCCCGTGTCATAAGTGGGGTCATCGGTTCCTCTGTCGCGCACGGAGATGGAAATGACATCGGTGGAGTCGGGCACCTGAAAGTCGAGGGAAATCATCTCATAAGGCTCATAGTCCAGTTTGCTGCCGCTCACTTCGATGGTGTTGTCGTCATAGTCATGGTTGTTGACGAAAAAAAGGCGGTCGGCAAGGGGGGCTCCCCTGTCGTCAATGATAATCAGGTCGCACACCCCGGTAGGCAATTCCTTCTTGTTGATACGGAAAACCGCTTTGCCAGACACGTCGGGCGAAAGAGCCTGATGCCATCTCAGAATGCCTCGGCATAAGACAATGGCACCAAAGTGCCGGTCGGCAGGCAACTGACGGAGCGTGGCTGACACATCTACAGCGTCGTCTCCCACATCTAATCTCAAGGCACACCCTCCGAGTTCCACTTCTGGCAGTTTGAAGGTGTATTCTTTGTCGTTGTAATAGAATGTCGCCTTCATTCTCTCCTTGGAGTTAATATTTAAGTCAACAAGTCCACGTCCTTGATATTCAGTAGAAATTGGCGTTCCGTTCATGACACCCTTTACGTCTACAAACTCTCCTTCCTCATCAGTGGCCTCATAGGCCACACGGCAGTTGGTCCCTTCTATAAGATGCCCTCCTTCGGCATAGAATTTCACGTTCAACTTCTCTTTCAGCGCTTTCTCCTTCTCCTGCTTGGGGCGCTCCACGATGTATTTCCCCTTGTTGAATCCCCCTTGCTCCAATGGAGCCTCATACACCGGCACCACACGCGAATAGATGGTGCCATACTGCCTGAAAAAATCCGCCGCCATCATGGGGTTGTAAAACTGTATGATGTCGTCTTTCCAGAAAGGATGAGAGGTCACTTTGAAGTTGAGCATCCATCGGGTGTAGGCCCTCAACTCGTAAAAGCCAGAGTAGAGGGTATCGGGCAGCGCGAAATTGCCGCAGCTGTAGCCTTTGTCGGAGACGATCAGTTGCTGCCGCTCCACCATCATCCCGTCGGGCGTCACCAACTCAACATAGAGGATATGGCTCATGTCGGTATATTTCAAGTCGTCAGCCCTCACCACATAGGCTTTATACCAGATGGTGTCGCCTTTGAAATAGCAGTTATTGTCAAGATGGAGATACACCTTCTCTTGTACGGGATTCTTCTCCATCCATTGAAAGAGGCTGTCAAGCCGGTCTGCTGCCATCGATGAGATGGCGGTAGACAAGCACATGAGAACTGCAAGAAAATATCGACGCATAAATGATGACAGATTGGTCTTTTTCCTTTGCAAAAATAATAAAAAAATAACATTTGCCGTGCATCGAAACGCCGATTAATTCGCATAATTGTGTTAATTCATACTAAATAGAGGATAGTTCCTTATTATAATCGTCAATTTTTGCTAATTTTGCCTTTTGAAAACAAGTCGGCCCTCATGCGCCGTCGACCTAATAGCTTAATTAAGAACCGTATCAACATTTGCCTTTATGAAAATAACTCATTTCCTCACGTCATTGATGTTCGCTTTGCTGCCCCTCTGCGGCCAGGCCAATACTAAAACCACAGTGACACAAGTGACCGGCACAGTCACCCTGAGCGACCAGGTGGACTACGTCGTCACGTCGGACCAACCTTTTGCCGACGACGGTATAGTGGATATCACCAACACAGAGCATGCCGTTCTGATTCTCAACAAAGTGAAGCCCTCCAAGGTGGGCAGTATCCTCTCGCATGTGAAGATCAACGGCGCGAAAGCCACCAATAACGTCAACTGCCAGGTGCGTATCTATAATACCGGCTCTATGATCCTGCCCTATGCCAGCAGTATGAAGCCTCTCACGGTTTTCTCTGAGAAGGATTTCCGCGGGGTGGCTGTCAGCGATTTCGGGTTGGAGAACAGCGGCGGATTCATGAATACCCTCAGCGATGAGAAACTCAACAACCGCATCAAGAGTTTTAAACTCAAGCGTGGTTATATGGTCACCTTCTCCACACAGCCTCGCGGCCGTGGGTACAGCAGGTGCTTCATCGCCGCCGATGCCGACCTGGAGTTTGCCGAACTGCCCGAGATCCTGTCGGGGCGCATCACCTCCTACCGCATCTTCAAGTGGAACTACAACAGCAAGTCAGGACTTGCCAACGACACCCGCTCCACTCCCTGCTCATTGCTCAACGTCACCAGCTGCTATTCTTTCGGACTGGGCGAGGATAGAGGTGCCGACACAGAGTGTGTGCCCCATCACATCTATGAGGACTGGCCATCGGCGTCGGCCTGTGGCAGTGTGACCTATTCGCCCCACATGAAGACCAACAACGAGCCCGGCAACTCCGCCGACGACCATCCGCAGTCTGTCGACGATATCCTGAACAATTGGGAGAACCTCATGGCCACTGGCATGCGCCTCTGCTCGCCCTCTTCCCACGACGGCAGCCTCAATCACCTCAGGGCATTCATGGACTCCATCGACGCCCGCGGATGGCGCTGCGACATCATCGACCTGCACTGCTATTGGCCGGAAGGAAGTTTCAACAACATCAAAGGCTCGTGGGTGGACACCTACAAACGTCCCATCTGGATCTCGGAATGGGTGTGGGGCGCATCTTGGAACAACAACGGCATCTTCGGAGTAGCCACTGGCAACAACCGCGACAATCCTACCGCCAGCCAGCTCAACCAAAACAAGACGGCCGTGCAGAACATCTGCTCCCGACTCAACTCCTGGGACTATATCGAGCGCTATTTCTACTGGAACAGTGAGGCCAACTGCTCAAAACTCTACATGAACGGTGCGCTCACCCCGGCCGGCGAGTATTATGCCAGCATGAACACAGGCGTGGGCTATAACGGCAAATACGAGTTCATCCCCACCTCGCCCCGCCAATATGGACTCTCCAACTTCAGCATGACCTATAATGAGGGAAAGGCCGTCGTCAGATGGCGCGACCAGAACGGAGAGTACAATCAGCTGATGGAAGTGCAGCGCAAGACCAGGGGCGGACAGTGGGAAGTCCTCGCCTCTGTCACTCCCAAGGAAACCGCCTCCAACTATACCTATACCGACGAGAACGCGCCTGAAGGAGCCCTCTACCGCGTGCACATCATCGACCTCAACGGTGTGAGCCACTTCACCAACGACGACATTGAAGCCGGCGACGCCGTGACAAACAGCGACGGCACTGCCCTCTATGCCGGCGGCAACCTCATTGCCAACGGCGATTTCGACCTCGGTATGAGCGGATGGACGGCCGGCAACGGCACTCCCATTGCCTCGCCTTATTTCATGGTGGCTCCCGGAGGCTATGGCGGCGGCAAATATCTGCAGGCCTTCGGCTCTGGCGGCATTGACCATGTGTCATCGCTGAGAAAAGCCGTTACCATCGAGGCCAACAGCGACTATCTCTTCACCGTCACCACGCGCAATGCCGGCAGTTATATCAAAATTGCCCTCTCGGAAGACGGGAAGAGTGAGACGAAGGGGCTGGCGACAGCCCAAAAGACCACAGACTGGCAAAAACAGACATTCACCTTCAACAGCGGAGAATACACCACATTCCTGGCCGCCTTCCGATGGCTCTCGGCCACGGCACAAATCGACAAGGTGGAACTGCGCAGGCTCTTTGCCAATCGCGCAGACGCTGTCGCCGACGGTGTGGCAGTGGCTAAAGCCAACGCCTCGGAACTGAAGGCATATAACACCATGCTGCCTGCTCTCAATGAGGAGCTCGACCGGACACTCGCCGGAATCACCACCGCCGACGATGACGCCCTCTATCAGGCTGAGACAGCCCTGGCCGACGTGCTGGAGGCGATAAGTGCCAAGGCCACTGTCGACTCACTGGCACGTGTCGCCGAGGCCGTGAAGGCGATGGACTTCGCCGGAAAAGAGACACTCGAGGAAACCCTTCAGACGGCCAAGGACAGCCAAACCGCAAAAAGAATCATCGCGGCCCGTGAGCAACTGCAAACGGCCTTGGACGCCTTCCTCGAACTGACCGATGCGCCCCAGCAGCCCAACCAACCCAGTTTTGCCAACGCCATAGGATGGGAGACAAAAGTGGGCACCTATACCGGTGGTGACCAACGCACCAATACCGTCAAGGGGAAGACCTGCTGGAATGCTTGGTGGAGCGGACTCAGCGCATCTGAAGGCAAGGCAAGGTCGATGGAGGTGAGACAGCAGATCGACCAACTCGATGAGGGACTTTATGCCCTTGAATGCAAGGCCACAACCGAGCACTATTGCCTGAGCGACCAGCACGGATACATCATCTCTGGCGATGAGACGGCCACCACTCCTGTGTTGCAGGCCGACTACTTCGACCTCCCCACCATCGGCAACATCTGGCAGACACTCACCACCACTCCCGTCTATGTGACCGAAGGCGGCAGCGTGACTATCGGCTTCGTGGGCACCAAGGACGGAGCGACCGACAATGCCTGGCACAGATTCGGAGACGCCAACAACACGGGTGACAAACGGGAAGGATGGTGGTGTGCCACAGACTTCGTTCTGAAATATCATCCGCTCAAGAAGATGACCACCGAGGTAGGGAAGTGGACGACTCTTTGCCTGCCTTACGCCTATCGCTCGCCCGAAGGAGCCACCCTCTACCGCGTGGCAGGTATCCTCAACGACCACAGCAAGGTGTGTCTCGAGGAAATCGCACAGACTCAAGCCGGAGAGCCGTGCATCCTGCTGGCCGACCGCCAGGACCTGACTTTGTTTGAATATGGCGAGAAAGCCAGCAGTCCGGTCGACTACAGCGAGGCCGGCAACCTGCGCGGATTCTTCACTACCTCAGTCAAAGCCCCCAGAAACACTTATGTGCTGACCGACGGCAAATGGGTGAAAGTGGGCGCCACACGGCCATCGATAGACAACTACACTGCCATCCTCTATACGCTCGACGGACTGCAGGAGTTTGCCTCATGGGAAGGTGCCACCATCGATATCGTCGACCCCGACGGCATCAGCCATGTGAATATGAGCCAGCAGGCAGGTGCGCCTGTGGAGCGATACACCCTCGGTGGCCAGTCCATTGATACGCCGTCAGGCATTTATATTGAGGTGAAAGACAAAAAGGCAAGAAAACTGATCAAAAAATAAAACAAATCTATGACGCATCTAAGAAAAATCCTACTCTTCTTTCTTTTGTTGGCGGTGTCGGGCACCGTCAATGCCGAATGGAAAGATGTGACAAACTACTATTTCTCCACCCCCGGATTCGAGAATAATCAGTCTACCGGGTGGATATGGTATTCAGATGCCAATTCTCAGACAGTCAACTATGAGTGTTTTGAGTTCTGGAACGGTGTTTTCACTATCTGGCAGGAAATCCCTGAAATGCCGAAAGGCAAATACCGGCTTACCTTTCAGGGCTATTACCGCATGGGCGACTTTGAGGCCGTCTACGACACCTATTTGAACGGAGGTGAAAGCATTGACGCCAAAGTGCAGGTGGTTCAGGAATATATAGAGAATGACAGTCACACTGGGAAACTGATAGCCGAGAAACCCATTGCGAGTGTCTTCTCCGACAGTTTCGACCGCAATATGCCCGGTACATGGTCGGGCAATCAACGCGACTATTATCCTAATAATATGGAAACCGCAGCCTTGGCTTTCTCTCAGGGCAAGTATGTGAATACACTTGAGTTCGAAGTGACTGAGAGCGGTTTCGTGTCCATTCAGCTCTCCAATAGCGATGCCGCCGAAGTGCAATATTCCAATTGGTGCATCTTCGACAATTTCAAGCTGGAGTTCGACGGTGAACTGGTGACGGCACAAGGTATCTCTGTCAGCATTCTCGACAGTGAGATCATGGTAGGACGCAGCACCTATTGCCAGGCAGACATCACGCCCGAGAATGTCGCCACTAAGAACATGGCTTGGACGTCGTCTGACGTATCCGTCGCAACCGTAGACCAAAACGGCAAAGTGACAGGGCTCGCACCGGGAAATGTCACCATCACAGCCACCACCACTGACGGCACCAATCTGAGTGCTTCGGTGCAGCTCACGGTGAAGAGCGACGAAGATATCTCATGGATAGATGTCACCGATGTCTACTTCACCAATCCTGGTTTCGACAACAGTTCTACAGAGGGCTGGGAATGGTGGAGCAACGCTTCCTCACAGCAGGCTAACTACAACTGTTTCGAGTTCTGGAACGGCTATTTCAATATGACTCAGACACTCAAGGGGTTACCTCCCGGACTCTACCGCCTGTCTGCACAGGCATTTTACAGGACTGCAGAGAACAACATCGCTTACAACAACTACCAGAACGGCACTGAGACCATTCCTTGCACCTTATATGCCGGGCAAGAAGAAATGCCTGTCAAGAGCATCTATTCGTTCAGTTTCGATGATTACTCCAACAACTGCTGGTCGCCCAACTGGTTCGGAGGTCCTTATTACCCCAATGGCATGGAGTCGGCAAGTGAGGCTTTCTCGCGTAACGCCTATGTCAACAAAGTGATTTTCGACGTCGCCGAGCAACAAGACGTGGAGGTAGGCATCTATTCTTATGACAACAACTATTCCAACTGGTGTACGATGACGAATTTCAAGTTGGAATACAGTGGCAATGTCATTCTTGTCAATCATATCGACCTCACTATCGAAAAGAGTGAGATTATTGAGAGCGAGACAGTACAGTGCACAGCCGTCATCACTCCCGGCAATGCCCTGAAGCAAAACCTTGAATGGACGTCGAGCAATCCCAATGTGGCGACCGTCGACGAGAACGGCCTTGTCAAAGGCGTGGGTATCGGCACGTCCACCATCACTGCCGCTGCCACCGACGGCAGCGGCGTGAAAGCCTCGGTCAGGGTGAGGGTAGTGAAGGGCGGCACCGGCGAAGCGGCCATCATCATCAATGAGATCATGGCCTCCAATGTGGACGAGTATGTCAGTCCCGCCTACAACTTCGACGGATGGGTTGAGTTGTACAACCCTACAGACCAGCCTGTGCGCCTCGCCGGACTCCACCTGAGTGATGACCCGTCGAACCTCACCTATTGGAAAATGCCCGCCAATATGAGTGTGATACCCGCTCATGGCTACACCGTGGTATGGTTCGACAGCAATGTCATCAAGACCGACCAGGCACCCTTCAAACTTGACGTCGAAGGCGGCACACTCTATCTCAGCGACGAGAACGGCAAGACCATCACCAGCCAAGCCTATCCGGAAAGTATGGAGCGGGTGAGCTATGCCCGCAAGACCGACGGCACCGGACAGTGGGGATTCTGCGGAACACCCACCCCCGGCAAGTCGAACGACAATGCCACCTTTGCCGACACGCAGTTGCAGGCTCCGGTGGTCGATGCCCCGTCGCAGCTGTTCTCGGGCTCCCTCTCGGTGAACGTGACTATTCCCACAGGTTGTGTGCTCCGCTATACAGCCGACGGCACTCTCCCCACGCTCACCAACGGAGAGACGAGCACCACCGGACAGTTCTCTGTCAACTCCACCTCTATCTATCGCTTCAGGCTCTTCGCCGACGGCATGTTGCCCTCAAGGGTGACCACCCGCAGCTATATCTTCAGAGACCAGGACTATATGTTGCCTGTCCTCTCCGTCGTCAGCGATCCCGACTTCCTCTACAGCAATGAGATGGGAGTGCTGGTGAAAGGCACAAACGGCCGACCCGGCAACGGACAATCAAGCAAGTGCAACTGGAACATGGAATGGGAGCGCCCCGTCAACTTCTCCTATATCACCCCCGACGGCGAGATGGTGCTCAACCAAGACGTCAATCTCGAGATGTGCGGCGGATGGAGCCGTGCATGGAATCCCAAGGCGTTCAAACTCAAGGGCGCCGACGAACTGGGTGGGAGCAAGACTCTCTCTTATCCTTTCTTCGACGACAAACCCTATATCCGCAACCGCACGCTGCAGATACGCAATGGCGGCAACGACAACAATTGCCGTATCAAAGACCCCGCCTTGCAGCAAATCGTCATGACATCGGGCATTGATGTCGACGTACAGAGCTACCAGCCTGTCCATGAGTTTATCAACGGCCAGTATATGGGTGTGCTCAACATGCGCGAGCCCAACAACAAGCACTATGTCTACGCCAACTACGGTTGGAGTGATGACGAAATCGACCAGTTTGAGATGTCGCCCGACTCGGGCTACGTGCAGAAATGCGGCACGGCTGAGGTATACAACGAACTGGTAGACATCCTCTCTGCCGACGCCTCCAACAGTGAGACCTATGCCGAAATTTGTCGGGTACTCGATATCGACGAGTATATCAACTACATGGCCATTGAGATGTATCTCGGCAACTGGGACTGGCCACAGAACAACGTGAAAGGTTTCCGGAAGTCGGATGGCGGAAAGTTCCGTTTCGTGCTCTTCGACCTCGATGGCTCGTTCAACACCGGCGATCCGTTCGGCACTTTCGAAGGCAAGGAGATATATCGGTTTGACCAACTCTATCCCACCTCTTTAGGCAGGATCACCGAGCAAATCCGCTTTGTTACCCTTTTCCGCAACCTGCTTCAAAATGACCAGTTTAAGAAGAAATTTATCGACACCTATTGTCTGATAGGAGGTAGTGTCTTCGAGGCCAACAGAGTCATCGGCATCGTCAACACGCTCGCGGACAGAGTGAATCCCGCCATGCGGCTCGAGGGAGGCTCCGTCAACAGTACCGCCAACAGCATCCGCAATTATTTCAACGGAAGAGTAGAGCAGGCCACTGTCTCTCTGCGCAACTACTGGGCACTTGACCTCTATGGCACCACCGCACAACGGGCCAGTCTCCGTAGCGATGTCGCCAATGCCCAGATTCTCGTCAATGGAATCCAGATGCCCACAGGCACTTTCAACGGCTATCTCTTCCCGCCTGTCACGCTGCGTGCTGTGGCTCCCGCAGGCTATGCGTTTGAGGGATGGCTCAAGAACGGTGGCAAAGAGTACACCATTTTCGACAACGGGTCGGAATGGAGCTATTATGACCAAGGTTCGCTCGACGGCACGAACTGGACCTCACACACCTATAACGAAGCCGGGTGGAAGAAAGGCAATGCTCCTCTGGGCTATGGCAAGGATGGCGTCAGCACGACTCTCGATTATGGCCGCGACCAGTCGAACAAACGCCCCACGGCCTATTTCAGGACAAAGATAAACTTTGAAAAGGCTCCCACTGCCAACGACCGCGTGACTCTCAACTTCACCATCGACGACGGTTTCATCGTCTATGTCAACGGCACGATGTGCGCTTCCTATAATATGCCCTCGAATTCGGTGAGATACAACACCTACGCGTCGACTTATGCGCCCAACAATCCCGACACAGGCGTGACCGAACTTCGTCCCGAGCTGTTCCACACCGGCGACAATGTCATCGCCGTGGAAGTGCACAACAACAGCGGTTCTTCCACCGACATGCTCTGGGATGCCTCCATCACTACCACGGTATCACAAGAAAAGGCTGACTTCTATTCCACGGATGCGGAAATCGCACTGCCCAGCGGGTCCGTCAACCTGACGGCCTCCTACAGACCTCTTACCGAGGCTGAGAAGCGTGCCGAAGGCTTCCATCCCGTGTGCATCAATGAAATCAGCGGTTCCAACGACAGCTATATCAACGAATACGGAAAGAAGAACGACTGGGTGGAACTCTACAACACGACCGATGCCGACATCGACATCGAAGGAATGTATCTGAGTAACGACATCAACCAGCCCGCCAAATACCAGATTACCAAGGGTAGCACCTCGGCCAACACCGTCATCCCCGCCTACGGTCACCTGCTTATCTGGTGCGACCAGTTGGCCACCACCTCAAAGGCGCTTCATGCTCCCTTCAAAATCAGTGGCAATGGCGGACAAATCACACTGACAGCCGCTGACAAGAGTTGGACAGACGTGGTGTATTATGATGCTCATGACGGCAACTCCACCGTGGGACGCTATCCCGACGGTGCCGCAACAGTGTATCTGATGAGCACGCCCACCATTGAGAAGACCAATATCCTCACCAGCTATATGACAGAGGTTGACCAGACCACCGGCATCAGCCATCCGGAGATGCTTATCGCGTCGGCCAACGGCCTGCGTATATGCTATGGTTCTCAGCAACTCATCGTCAAGAGTGAGGAAGCCACCTCGGTGCTCGTCAGTATCTACACCTCCGACGGTCGTCTGGCAGACCAGGTGAGCACACGCGTCGAGCATGGCACAGCCCGTGTGGACGTCTCGCATCTCGCTCCGGGATTCTATATCGCAAAAGCTGCCGATGCCGACAACACACGAGTGGCTTGCAAGTTCGTGAAATAGCAAGCATCCTCCTTCACCAGAAAGGGCGCGACCATTTGATTGGCGCGCCCTCTTTTTATAGGTAGGTTCTATTAATTATGTCGAGACGATTTTTGTTTTTTAGTCGAGAGCAGAGTGTAAGTCGAAAAGGGAGTATAGCGGGCTATACGA
>CADBLU010000316.1 GCA_902795605.1 uncultured Prevotellaceae bacterium
CGGTGATGGCGCGATTAGTATTACCGACGTGTCCATGTTGGTGGCCTTTATCCTTGGCAAAGATGTTGAGATAATCACCGATAACGCCGACCTCACTGGCGACGGAGATATATCCGTTTCCGACGTCTCGGCATTGGTGGACATGATTGTCAACAACCGTGTCGAGTAAGTAGACCAAGAGTGAAGATTTGTAAAAGAAAAAAACGCGGCCGGAATATGATATATCGGAATTTTTTGCCTATTTTTGCAGTCTGAAAAGAAATAATTGATATTGATATGAGAAAAATGGCGGGGCTTGTAGCCCTGATTTTAGGTGCCAGCATGTTTGTGGCCTGTGAGAAAGAGAAAAAACACACAGTCAATAATATCATCGTTCCACCTCGCGAGGTGGTCACCCCCGACACCATTATCCACCAAATGAATGGGGTGGAGAGCAGCGACCAGGCGGAGTGGCTCGGCAGCGTCTACCATGTGGACACCCGCAGGTATACGTCGGACAGCCTGTCGTATATCACCAACAACGGCCGTCGCTACCGCAACAACATCATCAACGTGGTCATCCGCCGTAAGGACGGCTCTGTCTTCTTTGAGCGCAAGTTCACCAAGAGCGCTTTCGAGAACTTGTTGGACAAAGACTATTATGAGAAGAACGTTCTGCTCGGTCTGGTCTACAACGGCATCGACAACGACCGGCTCGTGCTTCTTGGCAGCGTGGGCAATCCCGACATCCTCACCGAGGAGTTCGTGCCCTTCAACGTCTACATCACGCGGATGGGTGAGGTGTCTATAGAGAAGGCCATCCTCAATGTGCCGGAGAACGACTCCACCGAGGTGGACTTGAACGAAGGTGTGTGACGCTTGCGCCGATTACTCTGCTTGTGCCGCTTCTGCGGCCTATTTTCTGAACACGTCTTTATCACGCAGGATGACCACCCGGCCATAGCGGGCGAGCGCGCCCATGTCAAGCTTGCTCTTGTTGCCGACGATGCCCAGCACACGGTGGCGGGCATTGGAGCGTATGTGGGCTTCGTAGTATCTCTTGATATCATCCATGGTGGCAGCAGTATAGAGGGCTGCCATCCCGGTGTTGCTGTCCTCACTGAATCCTTGATTCCTCATGTTGGCCACTGTCTGCCCCATGCCGCGGAAGGATGGGAAAGAGGCGTCGATTGCGTTGAGGAGCCGGCGCTTGGCAGCCTCGAAGTTTTTCTCGCTGATGGGCATATTGCTGAGCAGTGAGTCGACGAGTGCGATGGCGCTCATCGTCTTGTCGGCCTGGGTGCCCACGTAACACCCGATGCCTAATGGGGCGTCGGGCGCCAGTCTGTAAGGACGCCGGGCGACAAAGCTGCCGGTGCTGTAGGCCATGGAGCGGAATTCTCTGACCTCCTGGAAGAGGACCGACGACATGCCTCCTCCCAAATAAGAGCTCAGCATGGTGAACGGCACGAGTCCCTCGCGAGTGGTCGGCGGCGGCACCTGCTCATGGGTGAAGAAGATGGTCTGTCGTGATTTAGGCATGTCGTAGACATAGACGACGGGCTCGTCATAAGCCTTCGTCGTCTGTGAGTAGTCGATGTATGGGATATGGCTGCGGCTGACGGGCAGGTAGCGGCAGACGGCGCTTTTCACCTCTTCGGTGGTGTGCGTGCCGCTGTAGGAGATGTCGCAGGCGTTGGCGAAGATTTCATCAAAGGCCTTGAGCATCTTTTCCCCGCTCATCTTTTTGGTCTCTGCCTTGGTGAGGCGGTTGAGGTAACTCGAATTGTCGCCGAAAAGCACTTTCGCCCTCACGGCCATGAACACCTCATCGCTTTCTTCGTCCAGACTTTTCGACTCTGCCTTCTTGGTGTCGCGCACCTGGTCGAGTGCCTTGTCGTTGGACTTCGCATGGCCGATGAAATGGTTTAGCAGCCGGAGTGTAGGCTCGAAATTCTGGTCCACTCCGGTCACGGTGATGGTGAAAGAGGTATAGCCCGCGGAATAGTCCACGTTGGCACCGAGCGACTGCAATGCGGCGGCCAGTTCTTGGCGTGAGAGTGAGTCGGTGCCGATGTTGTTGAGTAGCATAGAGGTAGCCTCGAGCCGCCGGTCCGACTTCGTCCCTTTGTTGTAGACGACGGTGAGTTCGAAGAGGTCGTTGACAGGGTTGTCCACGGTATAGAGAGTGGCGGTGGGGGAGAGGGTCGTGATGGTGACGTCCTTGTTGAAGTCGATGAGCCGCGGTTGGCGCTCGGCGGTGGGGATGGCGGCCAGCCGGCGGGCATAGTCCGACTCCGCGTTCCTGTTTTTTGGCACCACGGGCGTATATCCCGGCTGGCTCATCTTGTCTTTGGCGTAGTTGCCGTTTTTCTTCTTGAATTTCACGTATGGAGCGTTGAAATAGCGCTTGGCGGCAGCCACGACATCAGCTTTTGTCAGCGAACTGATGGCGTTCACCTTGTCGAGATACTCCTGCCATGAGTGGCCCGACGACATCACCATCACCATCTTGATGGCCCGGTCGCTGATGGTCTCCAGCGACTTGTTGGCCTCGCGGTAGGCTTCTTGCTTCTGGGTGATGAATGCCTCGTCGGTGAAGTCGCCCTCGCAGAGGCGCTTCACCTGCTGCAGGCACGCGTTCTCCGCTTTGCTGGAAGAACTCAGCAGGTTGGGCACCACCAGGATGTAGGCCACTCCGGCATCGTTGAGCCCTTGCGTGGCCGCTGCCGTCATCAGCAGGGTGCCTTCGTTGCAGAGCGAGTCGAGCATGCCTGCCTGTCCGTTGTAGAGGAGCGACATGGCCAGGGAGAGGGCGTTGGCGTCGCGCTCATATTCGGTGGGAGCCTTGTAGGCCAGCATCTCGATGCTGACCAGCGGGACGGGGATTTTGATTTCCACCGTGCGCGTCTGAGTGATGTCGGGCAGCGGCGAAGGGGTGTGCGTTGGTTTTGTACCTTTCTCTATGCGTCCGAAAGTGCTCTCGAGCAAAGGCATCACCTCGTCGGCGTCGACATCTCCGCAGAGCACGATTCCCATGTTGCATCCCACATAGTAGCGCTCGTAGAAGTCGCGCATGGCCGACAACTTCGGGCTTTTCAGGTTCTCGGTACTCCCGATGACGGGATAGGCGTAGGGCTGTGTGCCGAAGAGTTCCTTGAACATGTTTTCCATCGCGCTGTTGAGCATGTCGTCGGCATACATATTCTTCTCTTCATAGACCGTCTCCAACTCATTCTGGAAGAGCCGGTAGACGGGACGGATGAGGCGGTCGCTGTTGAGCTGGCACCACTGCCGCAGATACTGTGGAGAGAAGAAGTTGTGATAGAAGGTGAAGTCCCAACTGGTGCCGGCGTTGAGTCCGGTGCCGCCATACTGGCTGATGAGCCGGTTGAACTCGTTGGGAATGGCGTATTCTCCAGCCTTCTGGCTCAGCCGGTTGATGTCTTTTTGGATAGCTAACCGCTGGGCTTCGTCCTTGGTGGCGGCCAACTGGTCGTAGCGGGCAGAGATGGAGTCGAGCCAGGGCTTCTCAGCGGCATAGTCGACGGTGCCGATTTCCTCGGTCCCCTTAAACATGATGTGCTCGAAATAGTGGGCGATGCCGGTGTCGGGACAGTCTTTGGCGCCGGCGTTGACCACCACGGCTCCGAAGACTTTGGGCTGGCTGTGGTCTTCGTTGATCCAGACGGTCATCCCATTGCTGAGCATGTGTTCCTTCACGGTGAGGGGCGAGGACTGCTGGGCCGACGCCGGGAGAAAGGCCAGCAGCGCCAAGCAGAGGCAGAAGGTGCGGAGAAATGGTCGCATATCTTTTCTGTTGTTTGTTGAAACGTCTTTTTCTATCGTTGCTCTCATCCGGCTTACACAACCCGGTAGCCGTTTTCCTTGCAATAGTCGATGGCTGGCCTGTAGCCCTGTGTGCAGGCGCGCCGTATCCATCGCAAGCCTGTCTCTTTGTCGACGGCCACCCCGTTGCCGGTCATGTGAAACCATCCCGTGGCAAACTGCGCCTGCGCGTCGCCGCCGTTGGCGGCCAACTCATACCAGAAGGCGCATTCGGTGAGGTCGCGCTCCACGCCGTCGCCGTTCCAGTAGGCTGCGCCGACGTTCTTCTGCGACTGAAGATGTCCCTGGAACGCCGCCTCACGGTACCACAGGAACGCTTTGGCGTGGTCTTGAGTGATACCCTCGCCGAGATAGTAGGCGTTGGCCACGTTCACCTGCGACTGCATGTCGCCTTTGAGCGCAGCCTTCAGATACCATTCGAAAGCCTGGCTGAAGTCTTGCTCCACGCCGTCGCCGCGGTAGTAGCATTCGGCCACGTTGAAGCAGCCGTAGAGGTCGTAGGCGAGCGCGGCGCGCATATACCATTCGAAGGCTTTCTCGTGGTTTTCCACGACGCCGTAGCCTCGCTGGTAGCATACACCGAGGTTGTTCATCGCTTTCGTGTCGCCCTCCTTGGCCAGTTGGCGGTAATTGTCGGCGGTATCGCGTTGCTTGCTCATGAAGGTGTGAGGATAGAGTAGGGGACTAAATGAGGAAAATGCCGGGACTTCTCCCGGCATTTATAATAAGGTTTGTGTGGCGGGCATGCCCGCCACAGTGTCAGAGTCAGAGGATGGTCTTCACGGCCTCGAGCATACCCTTCTCCTGGATGAGGTCGAGGTCTTTTTTCAGAAGGTCGGCCAGGCCTGCGATGTCGTGGAGGTCCTCACCCCAGATGCTGGTGGCGCCGAGCACACCGTCGGTCACCTTCTGGGTGTCGCCGGTAGCCCACAGCTCTTTCAGCAGGTCCATGATATCCTGAGCGTCGTTGGGCACGATGTCGGCGCCGTCGGCGCGCTTGCCGCCCTTGTAGTAGGTGATGATGGCTGCCAGACCCATGACGAGTCCCTGGGGCAGCTCACCCTTGCGCTCGAGATACACCTTCACTCCGGGGAGGTCGCGTGCGCAGAACTTGGGGAAGGAGTTGAGCATGATGCTTGTCACCTGGTGGTCGACGAACGGGTTGTTGAAGCGCTCGAGCACGTCGGCGGCGAACTGCTTCAGCTCGTCCATCGGCAGGTTGAGGGTCTCCATGAGCTCCTCGAACTGCACCTTGTGGATGTATTTGCCGATGACCTCATGGTTGCAGGCGTC
>CADBLU010000317.1 GCA_902795605.1 uncultured Prevotellaceae bacterium
AGGGCACGCTCCTTGTTCTTGGGCTGGTCGCGGGTCTCGGTGCACTCTATCAGGATCTCCTCGGTCTCTCCGGTGTTGGGGTTCTTCCACATATATCTCAGGCGCACGCCCGACTCCACCTTGTTGACGTTCTGTCCGCCGGCGCCGCTCGAGCGGAAGGTGTCCCATTTGATCTCACCCTCGTTGATGTTGACCTCAAACTTGTCGGCCTCGGGCAGTACGGCCACTGTGGCGGCCGAGGTGTGCATGCGTCCCTGTGTCTCGGTGGCGGGCACGCGCTGCACGCGGTGCACGCCCGACTCATACTTGAGTGTGCCGTAGACATCGGTCCCGCTCACGGCGAAGTCAATCTCCTTGTATCCGCCCACGGCGCCCTCGCTGACGCTGGTGATGGAGAGTTTCCATCCCTTTGAGTCGCAGAAGCGCTTGTACATCTGGAAGAGGTCGCCAGCGAAGAGGCATGCCTCGTCGCCTCCCGTGCCGGCGCGGATTTCCATCTGCACGTTCTTGGCGTCTTCCGGGTCTTTGGGCACGAGCGCGAGTTTGATCTCCTCCTCCAGTTTGGGTTGGAGCTCCTCGTTGGCCGCCAGCTCCTCGCGTGCCATCTCCCTGAGGTCGGGGTCGCTCTCGTTGGCGATGATGTCCTTGGCCTCGCTGATGGTGGTCAGGCAGGCGATATACCTTTTCCTGGCGTCCATGATGTCGCTCAGGTCTTTGTATTCCTTGGTGAGTTTGACGAAGCGCTGCTGGTCGGCGATGACGTCGGGGTCGGTGATGAGTGTCGACACCTCCTCGAACCGTGCCTCCAGTCCGTCGAGTTTCTGTAATATGCTGTTGTTGTCCATTCTTGTTTTTTGGTTGATCGAATAAAAATCGAAAAAATAGGTCCTTGGCTTCAGAACGCTAATAGGAGAACTCACCGTACTGGGAGCGGATGGTGAGACTCCGTTTGCCTTCCTCGATATGTCCTACCACCTGTGCGTCGATGTTGAACGACTTTGAGATGGCGATGATGTCGTCGGCCTTGTCGGGGGCGACGTATATCTCCATGCGGTGACCCATATTGAACACCTGGTACATCTCTCGCCAGTCGGTGCCGCTGGCCTCCTGGATGAGGCGGAAGAGGGGCGGGACGTCGAACATGTTGTCTTTCACCACATGGCAGTTGTCGCCCACGAAGTGGAGCACCTTGGTTTGTGCGCCTCCTGTGCAGTGCACCATGCCGTGGATGTCGGCGCGGTGGAGGTCGAGCACTTTCTTGATGACCGGAGCATAGGTGCGTGTGGGAGAGAGCACCAGATGGCCGGCGTCGAGTGTCACACCCTCCACGGCATCGGTCAGGTGCTTCTTTCCGCTATATACCAGCTCATTGGGGACGGCCGGGTCGTAGCTCTCTGGAAAGCGCTCTGCCAGATACTTGGCAAACACATCGTGGCGCGCGGAGGTGAGGCCGTTGCTGCCCATGCCTCCGTTATAGCTCTTCTCGTAGGTGGCCTGTCCCGTCGACGACAGTCCGACGATGACATCTCCGGGACGGATGTTGGCATTGTCGATGACGTCGCTGCGGCGCATGCGGCATGTGACGGTGGAGTCGACGATGATGGTGCGCACGAGGTCGCCCACGTCGGCGGTCTCTCCTCCTGTGGGCCAGATGCCGATGCCCATGTCTCTCAACTCCGCCAGCAACTCGTCGGTGCCGTTGATGATGGCGGAGATGACCTCTCCGGGGATGAGGTGCTTGTTGCGTCCGATGGTGCTCGAGACCAGGATGTTGTCTGTGGCTCCGACGCAGAGCAGGTGGTCGGTGTTCATCACGATGGCGTCCTGGGCGATGCCTTTCCACACGCTGATGTCGCCGGTCTCTCTCCAGTAGAGATAGGCGAGGGCCGACTTGGTGCCAGCCCCGTCGGCATGCATGATGTTGCAGTAGTCGGGGTCGCCTCCGAGGATGTCGGGGATAATCTTGCAGAAAGCCTTGGGATAGAGCCCCTTGTCAATATTCTTGATGGCGCTGTGCACGTCTTCCTTGGCGGCGGAGACGCCTCTCATCATATATCTGTTGGTGGTTTTGTCTTCCATTTGTCGAAGTGGGTTGGTGTATGGGTCGGTCAGTCTCTGTTCTGCCAGAACTCCCAACTGGCGAAGGCTTGGAGCAGGAGCATCTCGAGTCCGTTGACCACGGTGGCGCCGTGCATGGCACCGTTTCTCATAAACATGGTGGTGTCGGGGTTGTAGATGAGGTCGTAGAGCAGCGTGTGGCTGTCCATGGCCTCATAGGGCAGTTGCGGACACTCGTTGGTGTGCGGATACATGCCGCAGGGCGTACAGTTGACGATGACGTTGTACTCATACAGGTCCTCGGGCTTGAGTTTCCCGTATTGTATGGTGCCCGGCCTTTCGTAGCGGCTCACGAAGACGGTCTCGATGTCCATCGACCGCAGGCCGTAGTTGATGGCTTTGGAGGCTCCTCCTGTGCCCAGGATGAGTGCCTTCTTGTGGAAGGGCTCGAGCAGAGGCCTGATGCTCTGTGTGAATCCTATCACGTCGCTGTTGTATCCCTTGAGGATGACCTGGTTGCCCCTGTGTATGACACTGATGACATTGACGGCACCGATGGCCCTCGCCTCAGGACTGACATAATCGAGATAGCTGATGACCTTCTCCTTGTAGGGGATGGTGACGTTGAGCCCCTTGAGGTTGGGGTTGGAGGCGATGATTTCCGGCAGCAGTTCTATCGACGGGATTTCAAAGTTCTCGTAGACCGCGTCGATTCCCTCGTTTTCGAATTTCTCGTTGAAATAGCCGATGGAGAAGGAGTGTGAGAGCGGGTATCCAATAAGTCCGTATTTGTCCATATCTATCCTTATTTTGGTGAGTGTCGCTTATTTGGTGGCCAGATACATGGTGCAGATGCCGAAGGTCATGCGCTCAAACGATGTCTGGCTGAAACCGGCTTTGGCAAGGATGTCCATCATCTGCTCACCCTGGGGGAACGCCTCGATGGTGGCCGTGAGGTAGCGGTAGGCCCGCTGGTCCTTGGAGATGAGCCGCCCGTAGGCGGGCAGGATGGTGTGAGAGTAGACCTTGAAGAGCTGGCGCATGGGGAATCGGGTGGGGTGGGTGAGCTCCACCACGCTGAGATGCCCTCCCTTGCGCAGCACGCGGCACATCTCGCTGAGTCCGCGGTCGAGGTCGGGAAAGTTGCGTATGCCGAAGGCCGCCGTCACGGCGTCGAAGGTCTCGTCGGCGAAGGAGAGGCTCATGCAGTCTTCCTTGGCGAAGGAGATGATGCTGTCGAGCTGCTGCTGTCTCACCTTGGCGCGCCCTACCTCCATCATCCCCTCAGAGATGTCGGCTCCCACGAGGCTCTCGGGATGGAGCCTCCGCACCGTCTCTATGGCGAAGTCGCCGGTGCCTGTGGCCACGTCGAGTATCCGCTTGGGCGCGAAGGGCGAGAGCTGTTCGATGGCTTTCCTCCGCCACCGTTTGTCGATGTTGAGCGACATCCAGTGGTTGAGCGTGTCGTAGCGCGAGGCGATGGCGTCGAACATCTGCTCCACCTGCTCGCCCTTGGCGGCACTGTCGTCGTAGGGCTTGATCTTCTCCTGGTCGTACATCGCAGGTCAGTGTCGCAGGGTGGCCAGGCAAGCGCTCACGTTGCGCTCGATGCGTGCGGCGAGGTCGCCTTCGTCGTCGGCAGGCACGAAGCTTCCCCCGGTGATGTGCTCATAGAGTTCGATATACCTCTGGCTGACGCTCTCGGCATAGTCGTCGGTGATTTCGGGCATCTGCTGCCCCGGCTCGTTCATGAAGCCCTGTGCGATGAGCCATTGCCTGACAAACTCCTTGGAGAGTTGGCGCTGCGGCTCCCCGGCGGCGAGCTTCTCCTCATAGCCGTCGGCGTAGAAGTAGCGGCTGCTGTCGGGCGTGTGTATCTCGTCGATGAGGTAGACCTTGCCGTCGCGCTTGCCGAACTCATACTTCGTGTCGACGAGGATGAGGCCCTGACGGGCGGCAATCTGCTGTCCGCGCTCGAAGAGGCGGCGTGTGTAGTCTTCCATCACGGCGTAGTCGTCGGCGTCGACGAGTCCCTGGCGGATAATCTCCTCCTTGGAGATGTTCATGTCGTGACCCTCGTCGGCCTTGGTGGTGGGTGTGATGATGGGCTCCGGGAACCGC
>CADBLU010000318.1 GCA_902795605.1 uncultured Prevotellaceae bacterium
AGGTGCCGAAGGTGAGCGACCAGAGCGAATTGGAACGGCCCCAGTTGATGAGTTGGTCGAGATTGCCGGTGATGACATTGACACCACCCTCATGCAGTTCTTCTACGATTTTCTCCAAGGTCTCGTTGTCCTTGAACTCCTCGTAAGGGATGCTCTTGATGTGTGGTTTCCTTACTTCCATTCCAACGCTCCTTTCCGCCAGGCATAAGCCAGGCCAAATACGAGCACGAGAAGGAAGAAGCCGATGCTGACCACTGCCATGGCACCATACTTCTGCACCACTACGGCCCAGGGGTAAAGAAAAACGGTCTCGATGTCGAACATGAGGAAGAGGATGGCAAAGAGGTAGTAGCCTATCGACACGGGAATCCATGACGACCCGTGTGTAGGAATACCACACTCGAATGGTTCACCCTTTACCTTGTTGTACGACCGAGGCCCAATCAGCTTGGCGATGACGTAAGCGCCTAACACCAAGACAACTGCCGTTAGGAAAACGGTAATTAACAAAGTGAAATACATATATATGTGTTTTATAATGATTGTGTGCTCATCAAGAGTAACAACTTTATGGGTGCAAAGGTAACAAAAAAAACACAAACATTAACGATTATTTGTGTTTTTTTTGAGCGAGAGCGCTTGTCTGCCGGCGATTCACTGATGATAGGCTAAAAGTCCTTCCAGCGGACGCTGCACGATGCGGCCCACCCGAAAGCCTTCGAGTGCGGCGGCCTCTCGTAAAGGAGCGGAGAAATAGTGGGCGATGCTGCCCACGAAGCACACCTCGAGGTCGCTGCGGCCATACTGCACAAGATTGCGGCGGAAGAAATCGCGGAAACTACCCGTCACCAAATCACGCACCTCGGGCACATGGAGATGAGCGTGGATATAGCGTGTCGTACCGGCGAGAAAACGGTTGGGCAAGGGCTCACGGTAGACGGCCTGGATGATGCCTCCCACGGTCAGGCCCGTGGAGGAGAGAAAGTCGTCGAGCAGCGCCGGTGGCAGCAGTCCTTTGCACAGTGCTCCAAGAAACTGTTTGCCAAGGACGGCACCACTGCCCTCATCGCCAAGGATAAAGCCAAGGGGAGGGGTATTCCGCACGATGCGGCTTCCGTCGTAGAGTCCGGAATTCGACCCGGTGCCCAAGATGCAGGCGATGCCCTCCTCATGGCCGAACAGGGCCCGCGCGGCACCGAGCAGGTCGCTATCTGCCTCGACATGCCCCACACCGAGGGTGTTGCCAAGCACTCGGCTCATCCGCTCGCGCATCTCCTCACGGATGCCGGCGCCATAGAAAAACACGTCCTGCAAGCCGTCGGCGGCAGGCAGGGCGGGCAGCAACTCACCCCGCACGATGGCGGCGATGTCGTCGTCGGAAAGGAAAAAGGGGTTGATGCCCTGGGTGGTCACCCTGGCCACCTCATGACCGTCGCGGGCCACGCACCAGTCGGTCTTTGTACTGCCACTGTCGGCTATCAATATCATCACTCTTTGAATTTAGTATGATTTCCTTTTTGAAGCACTGTCCTATACGCTTCCGGGTGCAAAATTACTACATTTTCCCTGATTCTCACTATCGACTGACAAGAAATCAACGTTTTGCATCTTGAATCATTGTATCACGTTTTAGGATATACACGCAAATTACACGACTATGCCGAGGATATGGATTGCTCGGAGTCCGATGAAATGGTGCCCTGACACTGCAACCATCATCATAATACCCCGATTATGCTATGAAAGGCGAAAACCCCGATAAATTCAGGGCCTCCGCCTTTTTTCTTTCCCTATTGTTCCGCCATTTTCCCGCAAAACGGCAAAAACAGATTTATGAATCAAATTTTCCGTCTCCGTGATTCAATATTGGCTCAATATCCTACTATGAATTGGTTTTTTTCATCCCTTTTACTTGTCTGTTGCATTTTTTTTGCTAAATTTGTGCCGATAAAGGAAAACAGCAACAAAGAAGTGCGTGACACTTCCTGGAGTCTTATGAAATAAAGAGCTTTCACGCTCTTGTTCTCTTGTCCATGTACCATCAGGACCTATTTGCTTAGTAAAGGCAACTTAGCTGAAAAATTGCAAGCAGGGAGGTACACTCAATAAGATGTAGGCTATACGAGAGTTGTCATCAAATCAGACAACTTGGCTGTAGCCAGAGCAAGGAAGAGACGAGAAGGGTTCGCGCCTTTTTCACCCATAGACCTATTGATAAGATAGAAATATTATTTTAACCTATATGTACAATGAAAGCAACAAACATTTTCAAAAGGTTCAGCCTTTGGCTGCTGACGCTTAGGCTCTCGTTTGACACAAATATCAAGAATTTGGAGTTTTCGGTTTCTTCTTCATGTCGGAAATCAAGATGGTTTCCTCACAGATGGATACTAGTGAGACCACCATCGATGTGTCTCAACTGTCTCCTCGTGTCTATTTAGTGAAATGCGGCAAATAATCGATTATCATATAAAAAAAAGAAGCGATATGAAAAGATATTTTTTTATAGCTACTTGTATATTGATGTCTTTGACCGTGGGGGCTCAGTCAAGCCTGTCGAAGGGAGCACCTGCAAATGTCGAAGCAGTTGACCTTGGGCTTCCAAGCGGTACAAAATGGGCAAACATGAATGTGGGGGCTTCCAGCCCTGAAGAATACGGAGCGTATTTCGCATGGGGCGAGATTTCACCAAAAAGTTCATATTCATGGGATAACTATATGTGCCCTAAAAATTCATGTGGAGAGCCGGGGGATCCTGTCTATGACCTTGTAGGTGCCAAAGCCGACATTGCGGGGACAAATTTCGATGCTGCCAAAATGAATTGGGGGGAATCGTGAAACATGCCCACCGCAGAGCAAGTAGAGGAACTCGCATCAAACTGTTATTCTTCATTAGAGACAATCAATGGCGTGCAGTGCAGAAAACTAAGATCCAAAATCAACGGCAATGAAATCATCTTCCCTTTGGCAGGCTCAAAATGGTATGATAGCTTTGCATACGAAGGGACATCATGCTATTATTGGGGTTCCACTTTGCGGCAAGGTGGATATGTAAGTCCTTGTAGATTGATAGTCAGGGATTATGTTCATGGCTGGGGGTGGAGCATGGGTGGTGAGAACGACCGGTTTTGTGGTTATCCAATACGCCCTGTGATGGGAACCACCGTTGCTGAGCAAAATTTAACCCTTAGCACCAAGGTGCTTATGCTCACTGAGGGGGAGTCGGTTGCTCTCACCTACTATGTGCCAGCCGATGCCGACCTTTCTGCAATGACGTGGACAACGAGCGACCCCGTAATTGCCACAGTGAATAGCGACGGTGTGGTCACAGCAGTCAGTGAAGGCTCCTGCTTAATCACAATGTCTTGCGATGACCTCGGCCGGCAGGAGTGCAGGGTGATTGTAGACAATGTAACCGGCGCGTCATCCGGACATGAATATGTAGACCTCGACCTTCCTTCCGGCACTCTTTGGGCAACCACCAATATGGGTGCGGAGACACCCGGTGAGACTGGCACTTTGTTAAGTTGGGGAGAGACCGAAGGTGATGCGGCATATGCTTCATGGGGAGCCTACTGGCGGATGCCCTCACGGGAGCAACTGGAAGAACTCATCGCCGGTACTTCCCTGGTTTATACCTCGCTTGACGGCACAGATGGCTTCCTCCTCACGAGTCTAACCAATGGCAAATGCATTTTTCTGCCCGTCACTATTTCCACTGGTCTTTCTCGCAGTGGATGCTACTGGAGCGGCACCTCCGATAGCGGCAGCAAGGCATATGCCTTGAACATCACGGGTACTGCCGGAGATGTTCTCCTGTTCGGCGCCAGCGAACGGCTTGCCATCCGTCCAGTATATGATGAAAGCATGACCGAAGGTAGCACGTTTACCGTTAGCACGGACGACCTTGACTTCGGCACTGTTGCCGTTGGCAACTGCAAGTCGATGAGTTTCAACATTCATAACAACACATTCGGTGTGATTAATGTGCAACCGTTTGGAATAGATGCCGACGACTTTTTCGTGGACTGGACAGGCGGAGAGATACAGCCTAATGCCACACAGTCTGTCACCGTGACATACTCACCGACACAGGAAACCGTTGCCGCTGGCGGCATTTTGCAGATTGCCACCGTAAAAGACTCGTCGTTCGTGAATGTTGCGGCCTCCAGTCACAAGGGTAGCGGCGAATTAACCAGTAAGGCCAACCTTATGGTGTGGTGCAAGAACGGAACAAAGGTAACCTACTTGCTCAACGACAAGCCCATAGTGAAGATAAAGGACGGCAAGTGGTTAATCGATTGCAAGACAGTCAGCGCAGAATACAATGTGGCAGATGTAGTGAAGATGACCTACGATGGCATTACTGAGGATATTCCGGCCATTGACGTAGGCACAGAGAAACCATTTGCATTCGATGCTGAGGCGCTAATGTTCCTTTCCGACAGCAAAGACCAGCATGTCAGGATAGTGGCTTCGTCGGGAGTCATCGTCAGACAGTTCGTCGCCCGCCGTGGCACTGCATCTTCCGTCCCGCTCAAACACTTTGCCCCTGGTGTATACATTGTGAGTGTCAACAATATTTCATATAAAATATCCATAAGATGAAACGAATACTATCAACCATACTGCTGTGCATATCCACCCTATGCGCATTTTCCCAGGAAGACGTTACCCTATTCTTCCTCAACGACGGAACCTTCAAGGGTTTTTATGACGAGGAGATAGACAGCATCACATATTCCCATCTCGATCTTGACAGCGTCTGGCACACCGACGCTGTGGTGCAGGATGTATGGCTCGCCGACTCCGTGGTGCGCATCCCCATAGAGAAGATAGATAGTATCTGCCACAAGGTTCCTGAACCGGAATACAATCCGCAGACAGTAGTTCTTAACCCACATTGCAGCTATGAGCTACGTAACTCCCTGTTTCTCAGGAGGCGATTTTTTTGGAGGTGGTTTTAGGGGTACCACAG
>CADBLU010000319.1 GCA_902795605.1 uncultured Prevotellaceae bacterium
ACCGTCAAATTGCCCAATATACGCCCCATTAAGATAGGCGTTGATCACGCACCTGCCGCTCTTGGGGTCGTAGGAGACCAGTTTCAGTTGGCGGCGGGCACCATACTCTTTCGCCTCCGCCATGTCGTAAGGGATGTAGCTGCCTTCCGTGCCGTTCATGTCGAAGAGGAAGCCCGTGCCACCCACATTGCCCCACATGCCCATATAGACAGGATGCGCGGCGGGTTTCTTTTCCGGAGCCTGACCCACAGACTCATCCTGTGCATCGCCCGACAACTCTTCCGCCGGCTCTTCAGGAGTGGCTTCTTCGGATGTCCCGGCCTCATCAGTCGCGCGCAACTGGGTCAAGGCATTCTTCATGAGTGCGGTGTCACTGGACTTGCCGGCAGCCGCCTCGGCCTTTTCTTCCCCGGCCTCCTTGCCAGCGCCTTTCTTGTCGCTGCATCCGACCGCCACGAAAGACAAAAGGGCGGAGACGGCGCTGAAAAGGATAAAAGATTTCAACTTGGTCATAGTCTGCTATTTATGTGTATTACATTCATGCCATTATTGCGGCATGCAACTTCTTCCGCCAAAAGTAGAAAAAAAAGTGAACAACACAAAGAAAAAAGCACAATAATCGCGAAAAGATGCGGTTTTATACTTAAACAAACATACAAAAACATCATTCTTTCCCTATGAAAAATTTCAGACTATTGAGAGTATTGGTGCTGATGATGCTGGCAACCGCGCCCTTGTCGGCCTATAGTCAGGCACCGTCGGCCTTCTGGTTGGGAGCCGATATCAGCGGTACGACACAAATGGAGAAAAGCGGAGCGAGATTCCGCAACACAGAGGGCGTCGTCACAGAAAACACGGCACTGATGTATCAATATGGTATGAATGCCATCAGACTGAGAGTATGGGTGAACCCAAGAGGCGGATTCAGCGGAAAAGAAGACGTGCTCGCCATGGCCAAAAGAGCCAAATACTATGGCATGGCGGTGATGATCGACTTCCACTACAGCGACTGGTGGGCAGACCCCGGCAAACAGCATATCCCCGGCGCATGGCAATACATGAAATACGATGAGATGCAGTATGCACTCGCCGCACATACCACCGACGTGCTGCAACTCCTCAAAGACAACGGCATCGACGTGAGATGGGTACAGGTGGGCAACGAGACCACGCACGGCTTCCTGTGGCCGATGGGACGTGCCGAAGAGCACATGGAGCAATATGCCGGACTCACCAAGGCCGGCTGTGAGGCGGTGAAGAGAGTCTACCCTGATGCCGCGGTGATCATCCATCTGGATGCCGGCTGCGACGCCAAGCGTTATGACTTCATCTTCGACGGACTGCGCAAATACGGCGTGAAATGGGACCTCATCGGCGTCAGCGTCTACCCCTATTGGGACCAGGAAGCCAAATTGGAGAAAGACGTGGAGGGGACACTCAGGGACTTCACCGAAAACATCAAGCGAATGTACCGCAAGTACGGCACAGAGTCGATGGTCGTGGAGACGGGCGTGGAAGTCAGGAAACCTGTGGAAGGCAAGAAAATCATGGCCGACATCATCGACGCGGCCTACAACAAGTGTGAGGGCCACTGCCTGGGCGTGTTCTATTGGGCACCCGAACTGGAAGGTGCCTACCCGCTCGGAGCCTTCGCCAACGGAAGACCCACAGTCATCATGGATGCTTTCAAGGAGTATTCGGAGAAACTGGGCATTATGTCTACTCGTAGACCTTGATCTCCTGCTGGCCGGTAAGTGCGCGATACACATTGTGGGCGAGAGCCGTCAACTCATCCTCGCCGGGATAGACAAACACCGGCGCCAGATACCGGAGGCGCTTCACCAGTTCGCCACTCACATACTGGCTCTGCGACATCGCGCCCGTGAGCAGCACGGCATCCACATGGCCATAGGTGACGGGAGCTAACGAACCCAGATAGCGAGCCACCTGATAGACCATCGCGTCGAGCACCAGGCGGGCATGCTCGTCACCGTCTTTGATCCTCTGCTCCACCACCCTCACATCGTTGGTGCCTAAATGGGCGGTCAGTCCGCTGTGGCCGTTGACTTTCCTCAGCATCTCCTTCTCTGTGTATTGACCGCTATAGCACAACTGGATGAGTTGCACTGAGGGAAGTGTGCCGGCACGCGAGGGACTGAAAGGACCGTCGCCGCTCAGCGCGTCACTGCAGGCGATGGCACGGCCGTGATGGTGCATGGCAAAGGAGATGCCGCTTCCCAGATGGCACACGATGAGGTCTTGCTCCTCGTAGCGCACACCGTGCTCCTTGCAGTAGCGCTTCGCTATCTCACGCTGGTTGAGGGCGTGCCATATCGTCTGATGAGGCATCTCGGGCAGACCGGTGATCCGTGCCACATCCTCCAGTTCATCGACGACACCTGGGTCGACAGTGAAAGCCCGGCAGCCCGGTATCTCCTTCGCGATGCTCAACGCAATCAGCGAACCGAGGTTGCAGGCATGCTGAAGGCGCGGGTGCATCGTATCCTCTATCACTTTCTCGTTGAGTTCGTAGACTCCGCTCTCTATCGGCTTGACAAGCCCTCCGCGGCCTACGACCACATCAAAGTCCATATCGTAGCCCTGGCGCTGGAGCTCCTCGATGAGTTTCTCTTTCCTATAGTCGAACTCATCCATGATAAACGGATAACGGCACAATTCTTCAAAAGGATGGTTGATGCAGGCGTGCATCACTATTTCCTCATCAATGAAGACACCTACCTTGGTAGATATCATTCCCGGGTTGATGGCGAGTATTTTCATAATCACTGTCTTTTAGGTCGACGCAGGTTTTTCGTAGCGCATTAGAAGTCGAGTAAGTGGAGGGACTTTCACCCTCCCTTCTCACGGAACCGTGCTTGACAGTCTCCCATCACACGGCTCTTCGTACTTAA
>CADBLU010000320.1 GCA_902795605.1 uncultured Prevotellaceae bacterium
TAATTTTGCAGCCACTTTGGATGGTTCCGTAGCTCAGCTGGATAGAGCAACTGCCTTCTAAGCAGTAGGTCTTGGGTTCGAGCCCCAACGGAATCACCTGATATAGAGAGCTTTTCAAAAGAAGGCTCTCTTTTTTATCCCCCACCAAAGCGCAACTAGGTCTTGGGGTCGAGCCCCAACGGAATCACCTGATATAGAGAGCTTTTCAAAAGAAGGCTCTCTTTTTTATTTTTTCTAGAAGATCCTAGAATCCCTAGGAAAACTAGGACCTTTAGAAAAACCAATAGTATCACCTGATACAGAGAGCTTTTCAAAAGAAGACTCTCTTTTTTATCCCTACCTATCAAAGCAACCTTATTGTAATTTCATCATTATTGATGATTTTCGGCTTTTATTTTCAGTAAATTGCAATAAATAAGTTAACTTTGCATTTGTCTAAAATTGAACACGCCTAAACATCATTTAGTATGCTCAAAGAACTCAAAATAGGTAACGAGAGCCATTGGAGGGAACTTACGGACAGTATCCTGAAGGGTGATGTCATTCCTGTTATCGGTCCGGAATTCCTTGCTGCCAATGCCATTCCCCTGAATGAAAAAGACGAACCCGACTACGATGTTATCAATGGTTGGGTCAATCCCCAGACAGCCATTATTGAACTACTGAAGCACGAATGCGGAATCAGTGATGACATTACGTCGTTCTCAGAATTGCTGTGGCACGATAAGTTTCCCAACAATTATAGAAGAGCCATCCATGAACTTATCAAGGCCCTCCTAAACCCAAACAGAGGAGAACTGCGCTTCATTCCTTCCAACCTGTTGATCAGACTGCTACGCGTATGCCAATCTCGGTTCATCATTACTACCTCGTTCATGCCACTCATTGAGGAAGCCATGGAACAAGAATGGGGAAGGGGCAATGTCAGGGTAATGAATTTCTCCAATGACCCTGAAAGAACAGATGACCTGATGGAGTCGGATGACATTCAAATTCCAACGGTTTACCACATGTTCGGGGAATTGGATGCAAGGGCGGGGAGCTATGCCGTATCCGACTCTGACATGCTGGCTTTCTGCCGCGCATGGCTCACACGTCCTCCCAAAACGCTCGCGGGAGTGCTGGGAGGGAAATACCTGCTGATGTTGGGCAACAACTACAGTGACTGGCTATGCCGTTTTGTGTGGTACTCACTGAAAACCGAACTCAACAAAAAGCCCAACGGTATGCTGGTGGAAAGCAACGCCGACGACAGCCTAATGCAATTCATGAACCGCATAGAGACTTTCACTCACCAAAATCCTGAGGCCGTCGTAAGCGAACTGGAGAAAAGAGTCGAGAAGGAACGGAAAAAACGTGAAGCCAACAAATTCAAATCCACGCCAAAAGAAGAGACAGATGTGTTCATCAGCTATTCAAGGAGAGACCATGAGGTTGTGGAAAAACTATACACCCTTCTCACCAATAGGAAATTGCGCGTATGGTATGACCGAGAGAGCCTGGAATGTGGCGAACACTTTGAGAAGGAAATCTACGAGGCGATCAAAAAGACACGGTTGTTTGTCACCTTGTTTACAAAGAACATCACCGAAGAGGCTAACGACGCACACCTCTATCGCGCAGAATGGAATGCCGGCATAGAAAGGAAGAGAAGATTAGCGCGCAATTTCATATGGCCAATCTGTGAACGTGGCTTTGATTTCTACTCCTCCAATATCCCAAAAGAAATGAAAAACCTGAACGCCAGGGAATATGGGAACGATGAAGAGTTGTCAAAATTTGCAGATGAAATTTATGAATACCTAATGAGAACCTCAAGATGAACAAATACTGGAGTGACATCAGCAATCCTTGGAAAGGGCTGGAGGCATACAGTGTCAATGACACTATATACGGACGTGATGAGGAAATCCGAACCCTGTACAGCCGCATCATATACAACGTACAGACAGTGGTATACGGGAAGTCGGGTATTGGAAAGTCTTCTATTATCAATGCCGGAATTACACCAAGGGCAATAATGGACGGGTTCATCCCTATCAACATCAGACTCGCGCACACAGATGACCCCAAACTACCCTCCCCCCCTTACACGGAACAGATTAGGAAAGCTATCACCAAAGCCTTAGGAGTGACGGAAGAGACAATCGAGGAAAACGTGGATACCCTGTGGGACCTCTTCCACAGAAACTCGTTGCTGACAAAAAGTAAGAAAGGGAAACAACCAGAGAAACTGATACTGATCTTCGACCAATTCGAAGAAATATTCACTCTTGAGAGAGACCCCAAGAGAGTACGAGACTTTTTCCACCAACTGGGCGAACTCATTAATGACATCATACCTGAATCCAAAACAGATGATGATGAAGGCAAAAGTTCCGGCGACCTGCTCAGCAGACTGGGAGTTTCACAACGCCCAGACTACTCGGATGTCTGTGACTACCATCTCGTCTTCACACTGAGAGAGGATTACCTGTCACACCTGGAAAGGCACACCATTTTCATCCCTGCCATGAAAGACAACCGTTTCCCAATCCTGCCACTCACAGCAAGACAGGCGTATGAAGCTATCGTCAGACCGGTTCAGGGATTGGTCAGTCCGGAGGTGGCACAGCATATCATAAAACAGGTGATCAATGACAAGGAAAAGGGAGAGGAAAGCGACATTCCCTTCGAGGACACGGAAGTGGACGCTGCCGTACTATCCATCTACATGCACCAACTCTTTGAGCTGAGACCCGACAGAAACCAACCAATCAACGACAATCTTGTGGTGGAGAAAGGCAGCACCATCATACGTAACTTCTATGAGGAGGCTGTGAGCGACCTACCGGAGGATGAAATCGCCGTGCTGGAGGACAAACTGCTCACCTATGACGACAAACGTGACAATGAAGCTTATGACAATATCCTCAAGGACCGTGTGAATGTGGTGAGTAAGAAGACGCTGGACTCACTCATCAAACGCAAACTTCTGCGCACCTTTCATCACGGTGAGGTGAGACGGGTGGAGCTGATGCATGACATCCTGTGCGACATCATTTCCAATCGCATCAAGGAAAGAGAAATCAAAACACTGCGGGAGGTAGAACAACTCAAACGAAAAAAACTAATGCGCAAGGTTAGCGTGGGATATGTGATGATGCTGACCACCATCCTGGCGACATTGGGAATGGCAGGTTTTTTCGCATATAAATACATAAACAACAAAAAATCAGCGAACAAGACAGTTGATGTAAACTTCATTTTCCTTCCCGACAGACTGCTGGACGGAGAACCGTGGAAATGTGATGTGGAACTGGGACTGATAAAAGACACCACTTTCCATGCCCAGTGGATTGGAAAGAAAGACTCTTCTGTAAAACAACAACTGTTCAGTCCAAGGCCAGATACGCTTAGAGTGAAAGTGCCGCTTAACAAACTCAACAAAAAATTCACTGTAGAAATACACTCTGAAGCCGAAAGCTTGTGCAGGGATACGATAATAAATAACATAGACCTCTCTGACCGACTTGGGAAAAAGGACATCAATGTGATTGACTACCACATCACACTGACAAGAAAGGATTTCTTCCCTCTTGAGGGCATGATTACAGCAGAAGACGGCACACCGCTCTCAGGAACAATCATTGTCCTCGATGACAAATTAGAGAAGACAGATGAAAAAGGACATTTCATCATTGCCCTGACCGACACTTCCATGCTCAGAAACAAGACGCTGAATGTCATCAAGAGTGAATACCAAAACGTAGAGATGAAAGACAACAGGATGGAGGCTTTCAAATCAGGCAAGCAAACCATCAGACTATCCCTCCGCGACAGCACTCAGTTTGAGGATGAATATCAACAAATGCTGAGCATCAGGGAACATATCAAGGGAGGCTTTACCAAAGAGGACAGCATCTATATGAAAAGGAACTTTGCCTGTAGTGAGCTGTATAGACCAATGTGTGTGGAAAGAAAAGCTGACGGACAATCTTTCTTCTATTTCTATAGATATACAAACAATGAGAATGTGGCATTAAAAAGCCAAATTTTCGGATACATTAAAGGCAAAAACGTGAGGCTCTTCAAGGGCACACTACCCAAAATTAATGATGAAAACAAATGGAATATGGATATCGTGGCGTATGACCGATATTACAACAAAGAACGTATCATCGGCACCACAGACGGGAAAAAACTAACAATAGACAAAGTCTCCACAACATATTAGATAGGCTTCCGACTGCGTAGAAATCATTGTATTCAGAACATGCCCGTGCTATCGGGCGAGACGCAAGCCACGGGCTCCATAGTGGTCGCAGGGGTCGCCGGCCCTCCGTGAGGCCACACGGCATTCCCTGAGGTAGTTGAACCAGCCACCACCACGATCAATGCGTTTTGGGCCAACAGTGTTGTTGCAGGGGTCCGATGACGGGGAGTTGCTATAGTAATCCTTGTCGTAACAATCATGACACCACTCCCACACGTTGCCAGACATGTCGTACAGTCCCAGTTCATTAGGGACTTTCAGCCCCACATCGTGGGTTTCATTGCCGCTGTTTCCATCATGCCACGCCACAGAATCAAGATCGTTGCCGCCGGCATACTTGTAGCCGCGACTGTTCCTACCGCCACGGGCGGCATATTCCCACTCGGCCTCCGTGGGAAGGCGAAAATGCCCGCCACCCGGACAGTTCCTTGTAAGCTCATTCAACTTGAGAACAAAATCCTGGCATTCATCCCAGGAGACTTTCTCTACAGGATGCCTGCCCCCCTTGAAAGAAGACGGGTTCGTCCCCATCACGGCCTCCCATTCCTCCTGAGTCACCTCATAGCGACCAATGGAGAAGGAGGACAGCGTCACCTGATGTGCTGGCTTCTCTGCATCATACACGTCACCGCCCTGCTCTTCGGTGGCTCCCATGGTGAAAGTTCCTCCATCAACATTGACCATGTTGTTGATAAGATTCTCTATCACAAGCCTGAGTGCGGGTTTTATGGATCCATCGTCCTGAGACGGTGACGCAAGTACAAGACGCAAGCCATGGCCCTCATAGCCTATCCAAATGTTTATGTTACGATGAGCCACACGGCATTCATCGGCTTCGCTGAACCAGCAGCCGCCACGACTGACGTTTGTTGGGTATTTCTCATGAGTTTCTTTTCCCGGATCGGACTTGGGAGAGTTTCTGTAATAATTGACATAAAACCTGTCCTGGCACCATTCCCTCACATTGCCCGCCATATCATAAAGCCCCAACTCATTGGGTTTCTTGGCTCCAACCTGATGGATGCCATGACTGGCGTTCAGCTTCCCTTTGCCGTTGGCATTCCAATTATACCACGCAACAGAGGCAAGGTTGTTACCACCAGGATACCTGAAGCCGCAACTTTTCCTGCCGCCACGAGCGGCATACTCCCACTCTGCCTCCGTGGGCAGGCGGAACGTCATGCCGGTCATGATGTTAAGACTTCGGATGAAAGCCTGACAGTCATCCCACGACACCATGTCCACGGGTAGCCTCGCTCCCTTGCTCTCCGAAGGGTTATTTCCCATCACGACCTCCCATTCCTCTTGAGTCACCTCATAGCGCCCGATGCTGAACGAGGACACGGCCACTTTGTGCGCCAGCTTCTCTTCGGGATATAGTCCATTACCTTGATCCAAAGTGGCTCCCATGGTATAGGTCCCTCCCTCGACTTCAACCATATTCTTGATGAGGTTCCTGATGACAGGACTGAGGTTGGACAACCGCGGGTCATAGGTCTGTGCTGAAACATCCATGGCTGCAAATAACAAACCCAAAATAAAGATGCTTTTCTTATTCATAGAGAATATACGGATTAGTTGAAATTGGAAACTATTATTATAGAGGAAGAAACTATCGACTTTCTATTATTTGATAAGGAAATAATTAGTCACTCAACTATCTCAAGTTGAAAGGAGTGTGTAGGAGTTATGATTCGTGACGATAACTCGAAGCGAAAATAACAAGGGCGGCGGGCAGCCCGCTGCTATTTTTGTTATATGATAGTGTAGACATTACTCTTGCAAGTTATAGACTATACTGACGATAAATATTCAGTTCTATTGGCTTCACCGAAAGAAAAGAGAGCTTCCTGGCCAGGAAGCTCTCTTTTCTTTTTATTTCTCCAAATGGAATAAGAAACACCCCGCTTAATCTATCTCTTCGTCGGCCTCGTAGCCGCCCATCTCGCGGATGGCGTTTTTCAGCATGGTGTATTGCTGGTAGAGGTTGTTGACGGGTTCCTCGCCCTGAGTGTAGTCGTGCATCGGCGACTTGAGGAAGAACGACAGGAACCGCTGGATGCCATAGCGGCCAGCACGGGCAGCCAGGTCGCTCAGCAGACAGAGGTCAAGGCAGAGGGGAGCGGCCAGGATGGAGTCGCGGCAGAGGAAGTTGATCTTTATCTGCATGGGATAGCCCAGCCAGCCGAAAATATCAATATTGTCCCAACCCTCTTTGTTGTCGTTGCGGGGAGGATAGTAATTGATGCGCACCTTGTGATAATACTGCGTATCCTCATCGTTACCATGGCCATAGAGGTCGGGCTGCCAGTCAGGCTTCAGGATTGTCTCCAACGTAGAGAGTTTGCTGACCTCTTTTGTGCGGAAATTGGCAGGCTCGTCGAGCACCAATCCGTCGCGGTTTCCGAGGATATTGGTGGAGAACCAGCCACTGAGCCCCAAGGAACGCACGCCGATGATGGGGGCGAAACCGCTCTTCACCAAGGTCTGGCCCGTCTTGAAATCCTTGCCGGCGATAGGCATTTTCGTCTTCTCAGCCAACTGCCACATGGCAGGGATGTCTACCGTGGTGTTGGGGGCACCCATGATGAAGGGGGCACCTTCGCTCAAAGCCGCATAGGCGTAGCACATCGACGGGGCGATATGCTCTTTGTCGTCAGCTTTCATGGCGGCCTCAAGGTCTTCCAGCCGGCCATGCACTTGCTCGTTCACAGGCACATAGATTTCCGTCGAGGCAGCCCAAAGCACAACGACACGGTCGACCTGTTTCTCCTCCTTGAAACAGCGGATGTCCTCACGCAGTGCCTCCGCCATCTCCCAGCGCGTCAGCCCTTTCTTCACATTGTCGCCATCAAGGCGCTTGGCATAGTTCTTGTCGAAAGCGGCGGCCATCGGCACAATCTGCTCCAGCTCATCACGCACCTGATTGATGTCCTTCTCTTTCAGGACCTCGGCATACATGGCTGCCTGATAAGCATTCTGCGGATAAACATCCCAACAGCCGAAGACGATGTCATTCAGACCGGCAAGCGGCACAATCTCGCCGACAGGCAGATATTGCTTATCGGCACCACGGCCAATGCGGATCTTGTCGTATTGTGTGAATGAACCCACAGGCTTTCCAAGGCCCTTACGAGCCAACAAGACGCCTGTCATAAATGTGGTAGAGACTGCACCACAGCCCACTACCAAAATCCCCAACTTCCCAGAAGCAGGTTTTACGTTAGATTGTTGCATTTTAATTTCTTTGAAAATCTTCTGCAAAGATACACTTTATTTATCAAACAAAGCAATTTTTATGCAATTTGTCCATTTTAACAAATAAAATGAAATAAAAATGCAATATTTTTGCGACAATTTGTAGCATGCCACCTTTTCCCCTTTCATACCTTTTTCATCCTATATGGCCTGCAATTGCCAAATTATCACTATATTTGCAGCGTCTTTTGTGCCCGGCTGAAGCCAATGACGTGACATCACCATCACGGCAAATGCAAAACTTGAGTGAGTGACATAGATGAAAAAGACTCAGAAGATGAGAAAATGGATATGCGCGACCCCTCCGAGGTAGCCTATCATTGGTACCGCCCCCATCAGTCGTGCCTCATGCGATATCTCTACAAGGAGTACTGCCCCGTATGCATGGAGACACTCATAGAGAGCATCCACGAGAATAGCAGAAACATCATCGGATATTCACCAGACAGCGACGACATCCTCATAGAGGATGATGACGTCACTTTCTCCGTCGATTTGCTGAAACCTGAGCCCAACACTCTGAAAGTAGACTGGGTGCTCGACGATGCCACTGTGGGGGCACAATGTGGAGCAGATGCTCATCAGAAAAGGCACCCTGCCCGAAGGCATTCACACGCTGACAGTGTATGTGGAAGACACCACGCAGATGGTGAGAATCCCAGACCATGCCGCCATTCACCTCTCTGGCGTCGTCTGGAGCATCCAAGCCAAGGGCGCCACCGGCATCGGCAGCGTCAGCGCAGCCTCACACGACTTCACCATTGGTCCCCTGCCCTTCACCACCCACCTCACTTTCCGCAGCAAGGAGCCGACGGAGGAAGACATACACATGGAACTGTGGGATGTGGCCGGCCGATGCGTCGCAAGCAGCAACGCCCGCAACGCCACACAGTGCGACCTGACAGCCCCGCAACTGCCCGAGGGTGTCTACCTGCTGCGTGTCTATGCCGGCGGGCAGCGGATTTGCCAACGCAAAGTGACAAAACGGTAAACTCAAGAAGCCATCTTATCAAAAAAATCTTTAAAAAAGAGAACAATTTATCATTTTTTTACTTACCTTTGTAGCCATATAGCCACTATCACTCAACCTTTTTGCCATCACAAGCGGCAAGTGAAATCCTGGCACTGAGGAACTGATTGCACAATCAGAAAAATCAAA
>CADBLU010000321.1 GCA_902795605.1 uncultured Prevotellaceae bacterium
GGTGTCATTGGCAACGTCGACCTCAACAGCCCCTCGACTTCTGACTTGCAGAAAGCTTACGCCGGTATCGGCTATGCATGCCGCGCTTTCGACTACTATATGCTCACCGTGCTCTTTGAGCCGAAGGCCAACAAGTATACCGATTGCAGCAAAGTGCTCGGTCTGACAGTGCCCAAGGTGACAGAGGCCACCACAGAGGAGGAGTCGTTCAACAACCCGCGTCTGCCTCATGCAGAGATGATTCAGTTTATACTCTCCGACCTCGACATGGCAGAGCAGTTGCTCACCGGTTTCACTCCCGACTCAAGACTGGTGCCCGACCTGGCCGTGGTCTATGGCCTGAAGGCAAAGGTGTATCTGTGGGATGAGCAGTATGCCAAGGCTGCCGAGTATGCCCGCAAGGCCATTGATGCCCAGGGTGGCGTTCCTATGACGGCAGCCGAGTATGAGGATCCCGGCACGGGCTTCGCACAGGCTACCAGCGGCTGGATGTGGTATCTGCACTACTCCGCTGAGAACATGCGCAACCTGGCCAACTTCACTGGTTGGATTTCCGCTGAGGCCGACTGGAGCTACTCTTCGCTCTATATGCCTGTCATCGACAAATCTCTCTACGACAAGATGCGTAATACCGATATCCGCAAGCATGTGTTCCTCGATCCCGGCAAGACCAAGTTCTACAACTACAAGACCTGCCGTGACGCCGATTTCATCAAGGAGGCTCCCGACTATCTGGCACTCAAGTTCCGCTGTCTTGGTGGCAGCTGGGAGGACTACACCACCGGTGGTGCTGTCGACGTGCCTATCATGCGTGTGGAGGAGATGTATCTCATCGAGGCTGAGGCCGTGGGCGCAAGCCAGGGTGTGGCCGCCGGTTTGGCTCTTCTCAACAGCTTCATGCAGAACTATCGTGACCCGAAGTATGCATACAATACAGACGACCTCAGAGAGTTCCAGCTTGAGGTGCTCACACAGATGCGTATAGAGTTCTGGGGTGAGGGCAACGCCTTCCCGTCGGCCAAGCGTCTGCAGCCTGGTGTGATGCAGAACTATGCTGGCACCAATGCTCCCACGAACGTGTTTAAGATCAACTTGGAGGGTATGAAACCGAGTTGGAACCTTGTGATTCCCTACGATGAGTATGACTACAACAAGGTGTTGAAGACCACGAACAATCCCGATCCCGACCAGACTATTAAGTATCCGTCGCCTGAGGGACAATACTCTCAACCTAAATAATATTTCCTGCCACCGTCTCGCTCTCCGTTCTGCGGAGGGCGAGGGTGGAGGTGATAAGAAAATCATTTTTGGTCATTTAAAAACAACCGAACAATATGAAATTGAATCAACTTTTTCTGGGACTTCTCGGCTTAATGACTGTCACCTTCGTGGCTTGCGATGATGACGATGATTACACGAGAGCGACCATCTCGGGCAATCAGGTCTATTTCAGCAATGAGTTGCCTGGTACACAGGAAATGTCAACGACTGCCAATAGCTTTACTATCCCTGTCAACCGCCAGGAGACCACTGAGGCCATCACCGTGCCTCTCCAGGTGTCGGGCGAGGGTGTCACCTCTGGCATTTACAGCGTGCCTACATCCGTCAGTTTCCCTGCCGGCAGCAATACCGCCAATCTTGTCATCAGCTATGACCCCACCAAATTGGAGTTTGGCGATTATAAGAACATCAGGATTCAGCTTGGTGAAGAGGGCTATACCACTCCTTACGGCCTTTCCGTCTATGACTTCGAGGCTGGTGTCTCGCAGTGGACGGAATGGATGCCTTACAACGATGCTGGCACCGCCGACTACTATTACACCAACTTCTTCAGCGGTACAGACGATGACTGCGACTTCTATGTACGTCACAACACGATTGTCCCCAACGAGCATCAGTTCCGCATCGATAATATCATGGCGGGGGTAGACCTGATTCTCGACTACGATGACAAGACTGGTTATGTCACCTACTTCCATGAGGGCGACACCAAGTACAACCACTCCAGCTACGGAGAGGTGATGTTCGCCGACTACAACTACTATTGGACAGTGGTACGTGGAGAAGACGCGACTCCCGTTTACGGTTCGTTCGACGAGAAGAAGGGTATTATCTCTATCCCCTTGTGCTATTATGTGTCTGCCGGATATTTCGGCTATGCTGACGAGTACATCTACATCGACGGTATCGACCGCTCAGACGCTACCTGCGCCGTACAATATGGCGGCAAGCTGATTACTCCCGATGAGAGCACATGGATTGTGGCCAATGTGACGCTTGGCGAAGATGTCACTTCTGCCTATGTGGCACTTGTGCCCGGTGAACTGGAGCAGGAAACCTTCGCTCAGATTGTTGCTGGAACCTATACTCCGCTTCAGGAGATTACTGCCAGTGGTGAGGTGAAGTTCAACGCCGAAAACTATGAGGATGGACTCTACACACTCGTCGTGGTGAGCATGATTGATGGTGAGCCTCAGGAGTATGACTATTCTACGTTTGAATTCGTTACCACTGCCTCTGCCTGGACATCTCTCGGTACGGGTCTCTATACAGAGGATGCTATCGTTGAAGTGTATTATGATGAAGAAGTAGGTCCTCAGCCTGTGACTTATGAGGTGGAGATAGAAGAGAACGCGGAAACTCCCGGTCTCTATCGCTTGGTCAATCCTTACGGAGCCGCATTCCCCTTGAATAGGGAGGGCGACTGGGACGCTTCACGCAATTGGAACATTGAAGTCAACTGCGAGGATGCCGAGGGTGTCTATATTGACCTGCAGCCCACAGGTCTTGACTGGGGAGACGGCTTGTACTATCTCTACAGCTTAGCTTCCTACTACCTTGACTCGGGCTATGACTTGTCGTATGCTAAGGAGAAGGGTGTTACCGGTTCGCTCGTCGACGGCCATATCACATTCCCTGTGAAGACTCTCCTCCAGACTTTCGAGGGTGATGAAAGTCTTTATTACGCCAACCAGCAGGGTGCCTTTGAGATTGTGCTGCCGAGCGCAGTTGAGAAGTCTCACCGTAAGGCCATCAAGGGTAGCGTAAGACCTCACAAGTCATCTCTGCATATCACTAAGGATATGAGAATTGTCAACGACATCCTCTTGAATGACAATTCGAAGTCGTTCCGCCAGTCGAAATTTATCAAATAATTTCTGATGCAACAAAAAGCAGGGGGCTCAATTGAGTCCCCTGTTTTTTGTTTAGGAGTTTAGGAGTTTGGGAGTTTAGACGTTACTATTGTGAATCACGGGCATTTATCTTCATGTCTTCATCTGTGCTATTCACCGACAGATTTTACACTCAAGTACCAACTCTCTCAAATTTTCTCAGTCTTCATCTGTCAACTCAAAGATGGTTGAGGCAGGTCATTTCCTTTTCTCACTGAAGAATTCCTGCATCAGGCGGCGGCATTCTTCCTCCATCACTCCTGTTGTGACAGTGGCCTTCGGGTGAAGAGCTTTGGGCGCAAATGCCCTGTATCCCCGTTTGTCGTCGGGCGCGCCATACACCACGCGGGGTATCTGTGCCCATCCGATGGCACCTGCGCACATCACGCAGGGTTCCACGGTGACATAGAGGGTGCAGTCGCTGAGGTACTTGCCGCCCAATTCGTTGGCGGCGGCGGTGATGGCCTGCATCTCAGCGTGGGCTGTCACATCGTGCAGCGTCTCTGTCAGGTTGTGGGCCCGAGCGATAATCCTTCCGCCGCATTCCACAATGGCACCGATGGGTATTTCTCCTTGCCGCTGTGCTTCAAGAGCCTCATTGAGCGCCTTGCGCATCATCTCTTCGTCTTTTTGTGCTTGTCGCTTGTCCATCTGTCTATTTTTCCGCAAAATTACAAAATCATAGCCGTAAAGCATTGTAGATGGCTCTTTTTTTCGAATTTTCTGTCTCTACTTTCGTTGAGCACCACCAATCAAGGGGACAGGTTTTTGATTGAATTTGTAAAATTCACTATCAAAAACCTGTCCCCTTGATTGGTGCCCCCTTGGTTGGTAGGGATTTCAGGTCACTTTTGCTATCAATCCAACCGAAGCAGGTCGAATAAATGAGATTTTTGCTCGCTTAATCGGAATTTTGCACTATCTTTGACTTCATCGAAGATAGGCGGCACCTCAGAAAAGCTCAAATAAATTTGGCTTTTCATTCGGTTTGCACTATCTTTGACCTTCGGTCGAAGATAGGCGGCACCTCGGGAAAGAAAACAAAAAACTTCGTTATTTGTTTTGCTTTCCGCTCGGTTTGCACTATCATTGACTTCGTCGAAGATAGGCGGCACCTCGGGAAAGAAAACAAAAAACTTCGTGTTTTGTTTTGCTTTCCGCTCGGTTTGCACTATCTTTGTAGGCGAGCATACCACAAATCCGATATCTATGGCTCAGCATAATGACTATGGAAGATGGGGTGAACAGCAGGCCGCCGATTATCTTCAACGAAAGGGCTACTCTATCTGCCACCGCAACTGGCGGATAGGCCATCGCGACTTAGACATCACCGCCCTCACTCCCGACGGTGAGACGTTGGTGGTGGTGGAGGTGAAGACCCGTCGCAATGCCGACTTCTCATCCCCTGAGGAGGCTGTCGACTGGCGTAAGATTCACCATCTGACCAGAACCGCTCAGGCCTATGTGCAGCGTTATCAAGTGTCGTGCGGTGTACGTTTCGACATCATCAGCGTGACAGGAACCGGAGACAACGTAAGGATCAACCATGTGGAAAATGCTTTCATCCCTCCTATGAGATAATACTATGATGCATCGCCGGATTATACATCTTTCACAGACCGACTCCACCAACCGTTACCTCCATGACCTCAAATCGGAAGGTGAAGACATGACTGTGGTCGTGGCTGATTATCAGACGGCAGGGAAAGGGCAGGGGAGCAACTCCTGGGAAAGCGAGGCCGGGAAGAACCTGCTCATGAGTATACGCGTCCAACCAACGATGGTGCCGCCCAACAAGCAGTTCATCCTTTCTGAGGCCGGCGCGTTGGCTGTAGGTGAAGCACTGGCGACATATACCGACGGCATCTCGCTCAAATGGCCCAACGATATCTATTGGCACGACCGGAAAATCAGCGGGACACTCATCCAGACGGCTGTCAGCACACAAGGCCTGACCAGTTGCATCTTCGGCATTGGCATCAACGTCAATCAGCAGGCATTCCACAGTGATGCGCCCAATCCTGTGTCGTTGTGGCAGATTCTCGGTCGTGAGGTGCCTGTGGAGGAGGTGATGCTGCGGGTGCTTGACGCACTGAATCGCGAGTTGGCCCACGTCTGGGCAGAGGAGTTTGCCGTGGTCAGAGAAAGGTATCACCAGCATCTTTACCGTCGGGAAGGCTTTTACCCATATCAAGACGCTTCGGGGAAGTTCATGGCAGAGATAGTGTGTGTGGAGAATGACGGACATTTAGTTTTGCGTGACATCCATTCCTGTCAACGGCAATACGCCTTCAAGGAAGTGACGTTCTGCCTTTTACATGAATAAAAGTGTAATTGACTAAATCCTGTTTGTTTTGTTTTCTAACACGAATTACCATGAATGGGCCGTAAATTTTAAAAACATGGAAGATAATAATTTCAAGCAATACAAGGATATTGTATATAAAATAATCGGGGCTGCAATGGACGTTCACGGAGAAATCAGTTGGGGAATGTTGGAGCCTATTTATACCGAGGCTCTGCACTTAGAACTGCTTGATAGAAATATCTCCAATGAACGGGAAAAACAACTGGCATGTTATTATAAACATCACAAATTGGAGAAAGTATACCAAGCTGACCTTGTAGTGGGTGACGTTTTGATTGAGTTGAAGTCTGTGGAAGAGTTGTGTTCTGCTCATCGTGCGCAATTGTTCAACTATCTGAGATTAACGCGAAAGCCTGTAGGTCTGCTCATTAACTTTGGACAACCAAGTTTGCAGGGTGAACGTTATGGTTATTGTAAAGAAACCAACGAATGTATCCTGCTCGACAAAAATATGGAGCCAGTCTACAGATTTAATAATTAATGATTTATTATATGGTAATTATATGTTGAAAAACTTAGTATATTTTCATTAGACATTTTTCTTAAATAAAAAACAATTATGGCAAGATTTAAACGTATTCTTTTGAAACTCAGCGGCGAGAGCCTCATGGGCGCTCAGGGCTATGGCATCGACCCGCAGCGGTTGGCCGAATATGCCCGTCAGATCAAGGAAGTGCATGAGATGGGTGTGGAGATAGGCATCGTCATCGGCGGCGGCAATATCTTCCGCGGACTGAGCGGAGCCACCAAGGGCTTCGACCGCGTGAAAGGCGACCAGATGGGTATGCTCGCCACGGTCATCAACTCGCTGGCCCTCAGTTCGGCCCTCACCACGGAAGGTGTGCCCAACAAGGTGCTCACCGCCATCCGCATGGAGCCTATCGGTGAGTTCTACTCCAAATGGCGTGCCATCGAGGAGATGGAGGCTGGCAAGGTGTGTATCTTCTCTGCCGGCACTGGCTCACCTTATTTCACCACCGACACCGGCTCCTCTCTCCGTGGTGTGGAGATAGAGGCCGACGTGATGCTGAAGGGTACCCGTGTGGACGGCATCTATACTGCCGACCCCGAGAAAGATCCCACGGCAGTGAAGTTCGACGATATCACCTATGAGGAGATTCTGGCCCGTGGTTTGAAAGTGATGGACCTTTCGGCCGTGGTGATGTGCAACGACAACCACCTGCCTATCTACGTCTTCAATATGGATGTGGTAGGAAACTTGAAAAAGGTGATTGATGGCGAGCCCATCGGCACCTATGTGCACAGTTGAGTAGAACAGTTGAGTGTGCCTATTCCTCTTCGAATTCGACATACTCGCCCTCGTCGTCGGCAATAATCTTGCGGTGGGCGCGCTGAGGGTCGCGCATGTCGGTGAGGATTTCACCTTCTTGGCCGGTGGTACTGCTTGTGCCATCGGCCGTGGTGTCATATCGGGCACCGTCTTTGGCTCTCTTGTCCAGCTCTCTCTTCATTCTCCATATCGTCAGTGCGATGCGTGCCACAAAAATGAGCACCAGTATGACGGCGAAAAGAAAGAGATAGAATAGGAATCTGAGGATGAACATAGGCGTGGCGGGTTTTTAAGCGTGACGCTGAGCATAGAGCGACAGGAGCACATACCACACGATGATGACGGCAATGCCCGACACGCCCAACAGGATGAGGATGGGAATGCAGGAGAGGATGAAGATATAGCGCACCTCGTTGCCGTGCCATCTCCATTGTTTGAACTTCAGCGCGAAAAGCGGTATCTCTGCCACAAGGATCCAGCAACTGAGCACCACCAGCGCCAGCACGATAGCCAGCGCGCAGTTGAGGTGCGTGAGACGGTCGCCACCACCAACGATGAGTGCACCCCAGAAGAGGGCGTTGGCAGGTGTCGGCAGGCCGATGAACGATGAGGTCTGCCGCTCGTCGAGGTTGAACTTTGCCAGTCGGAGGGCAGAGAATGCGGCGATGATAAAGGCCGTGTAGGGGAGCAGGTGGCGGAAAGGAGCGAGCCATTCAGGATACGGCAACTGGAAGAGCAGAGTGAAGACCATCGTGGCGGGCGCCACACCGAATGTCACGTCGTCGGCCAAGGAGTCGAGTTCCTTGCCGATGGGCGACGACACCTTCAGCAGACGTGCGCTCATGCCATCGAAGAAGTCGAAAACCGCGCCTATGATGATGAATGCGAGAGCCCACTCCTGATGCCCGCAGAAGGCGTGGCAAGTGGCGATGCAGCCCGACAGCAGGTTGCAGCAAGTGAGCGTGTTGGGGATATTGCGGGTGATGAAATTCGGCATGCCTTATCTCAGTTTGGCAATGATGGTCTGGTCGCCAGTGGTCGACTGGCCCATTTTCACACATACCTCGGAGTTGACAGGCAGATAGACGTCCACGCGAGAGCCGAACTTGATGAATCCGAGGTGGTCGTCGATGTCGCACTCCTCTCCTTCCTTGGCGTAGGTGACGATGCGGCGGGCGACGGCGCCGGCAATCTGGCGGCAGAGCACCTGCACACCCTCGGGCGTCTCTATCATCACGTCGGCATGCTCGTTCTCCTCGCTGGCTTTGGGCAGCCAGGCCTTGTGGAAATTGCCGTCCTGATGCTTCACCATCGTCACCTTTCCGTCGACAGGAAACCAGTTGGCATGCACGTTGAAAAGGCTCATGAAGATGGAGATCATCAACCGCCGGTCATGAAAATACTCGTTTTCGTCCACTTCCTCTACCACCACCACCTTGCCGTCGGCGGGAGCCACAACGATGTTTGTCGTATCGTCGATATCGAGGAAACGGATGGGGCAACGGAAGAAATTCAATATGATGCCGTAGATGACGGTAAAGACAGCCACAAAGCACCAGAATGGCACTTTGCTGTCGAAACACCGCCATAATATCACAGCAATGGCTATAAGAATGAAAAGGCTGAAGATGAGCGTATCGTTGCCTTCGCTATGTAGTCTTTGTTTCTTTAGCTTGCGAATCCTTCTTCCCATGTTTCTCAAAATACGGGTTTAATCATGCAAAGGTAAGCCTTTTTTGCTTAATTCGCAAGTTTTTTGTTTGTTTTCTTATAATCTTACATTGGGAGTGGCGTTTTTTGGGGGGCTGCGCCGAAAGCGCAGCCTACGGAGAAAGAAGGTTTTGCTGCGCCGAAAGCGCAGCCTACGGAGAAAGAAGGACTGAGGAGAATGGGAGGGCAGGGGAGAAGGGCGGATGTGGAGAGAGGGGGGCTGCGCTGAAAGCGCAGCCTACGGAGAAGGAGGGGCTTTTATAAATAATGAGGTCTTGGCAAGAGCATCTGTAGAATTAGTTTCGCTTTTTTGGCAAGTTCGCTTTTTTTATTTACTTTTGCAACATGAGAGATTTTGTCCATTTGCACGTCCACACCTTTTTTTCTATACTCGACGGTCAGTCGAGCATCAAGCGGCTTGTAGACAAGGCTGTAGCCGACGGTATGCGCGGCATGGCCATCACCGACCATGGCAACATGATGGGTGTTAAAGAGCTGTTCAACTACTGCAACAAGAAGAACAAGCAACTCAAGAGTGAGGGAAAGCCTCCCTTCAAGCCGATTTTCGGTTGTGAGATGTATGTGGCCCGCAGGAAGAAGAGCGACCGCAGCAAGGAGCACCATGACATGGGCGGATGGCACCTCATCGTGCTGGCCAAGAACTACCAGGGCTACAAGAACCTCATCAAGCTCGTCTCCCGTGCCTGGGTCGACGGCTACTATATGCGTCCGCGTACCGACCATGAGGACCTTGAGCGCTATCATGAGGGACTCATCGTCTGTTCGGCCTGCATTGCCGGCGAGGTGCCCGACAAAATTCTCAAGGGCGACATCAAGGGTGCGCGTGAGGCCATAGAGTGGCATCAGCGCGTCTTCGGCGACGACTATTACCTGGAGTTGCAGCGGCATGAGGTGCGTGACCCCAACCAGCGTGCCAACCGTGAGACGTTCCCCTTGCAGCAGCGTGCCAACAAGGTGCTCA
>CADBLU010000322.1 GCA_902795605.1 uncultured Prevotellaceae bacterium
AGTCACTATAACTCTTGATAGCGTATCCTTTATCCTCCCATCCCAAATATAGTATTGAATCATCTTGCAACGACCATTTCTCTTTATCCTAAAATCCGCAAATAAAAAAATTGGCGAATTCGAATGACGGTGATTGCCTTTTCTCTTGCGGTTTTTCCTCCGCCAACCGGATGTTTGTGCCTTAGAAGGCCGTCTGTGCGCCTGTGAGGGCATAAAATCCCCTTACCCCATGAAGGCCGATGGGCGTTGCCTGTATGACCCTCGAAGATGCCTGTGCTAACCGTAGCCAGCATAGAGTGCTGCATAGGCATTGTTTCCCGTGTACAGCGTCAGTATGTCGCGCCTGCCTCCTCTTGTCCACCTCGCCACGACGGTGACGACCTTTGCCGTGAACGCCTTCATCCGCGTCGTGCACCAGACGCCGAAGGCACGGAGTGCGTCGTTCATCAGCAACAGCCTGTAGAAGTTCCTCAGCATGGCCGTGAGCAGCAGGAAGACGGTGTTCTCCCTGAGCAGCCCCTTGGGCAGGTTGTGCCATCCGAAGTCGTTGTCCATCTGGTCGAAGACCTTCTCCTTCGCCCCGCGCTGGTTGTAGAAGTGGATGACCTCTTCCTCCGTCATGTCCCACTCGTTGGTCAGTATTGCCCTGTATACATAAATGTCGCCGCCACAGCAGAAGTTGCACAGCATCGCAAGCGAGATCTCGCTGTACTGGTAGCCTATCAGCCTGCTGCGAAGACCAAGATAACCGTCTATGAGGGGGAGCCATCTTCTGAAGAAATTCACGAATCACGAAAAAAATACCGCCGTAGGGCATGTATTTCTCGCATTTTATTTGTACTTTTGCTGCCATATGCCAGATATTCGTTCTTTGCTGTTTAGCACTCACAAAGATAAGTGAAAAATCTGACATACGCAAGTGTCTGCTATATTTTCATATTAAGCTACTCGCAATTTGAATAAATTTTTAACTGCGGATATTAAGTTCATTAGACTAATGGAAAGAATTAACATAACGAAAAAAAAGTATGCCAAGCCATCCATCTGGCTGGAAGAGGTTTCTGTAGAACCACTCCTTGCGGGCAGCAATAATACTCTGCCCTTTGATCAAGGTGACTATACAAATGATGCACTTTCTGGTGAATGCGGCATGTGGGATGACTTCGACCAGAGTGATTCTCCTGGTTTATGGGCAGATTCTGGTGAATCATATTGAAAACTTTATCCAATGAACACTATGAACAGAATGTCTATACTGCCTTATGGGATGTTGGTTATCCTGATGGTGGTTGCCATCGGCATCAAGGCGCAGTCGTTCGATCTGTATTTCGCCAACAACGTCACCGACGTGGAGAACCTGAATGATACCACGATCAGGAATCCGAACAACGGTTTGAATTGGACAAAGGTAGAGCGTGGGACGGTGAACGTCTATGGCAATTACGTGGAAGTGGATGCCATCAAGCAGATGTTTGACTCAACCCGCATGAAGACAAATGCCGACCAGCAGCAGTTCTGGCGTATGCGTGACCACTCCCTGTTGTGTTTCCGCATCAATAACGGCGACGGACTGACGGGCGACTACGGTGTGGAGGCCGACGATGGCTATGGCAAAAAGCTGTCAATCACGGTGAGCAAATACTTTTTCTCGAACATTCCCCTACAAGAGCGACCTATTGTCTTCAAAGTGTGGAAGATGGGCGAGGTGGGCGATACGCTTCAATTCAAATATGCCAGCGACGACTGGAACGACACAAACCTGTACACTTTTCAGCTTGACTCGAAGCGTCAGATGAATGGAGAGGACTATACGCTGGAGTACGACCTAAGCTTTGCCGACGAACAGGGTGAACTGCAAGAGGAGAAGCACTATCTGGATCTGAAGAGCAACAACTTCCAGAGCTTCTATGTGGAGGAGGGCAAGACACTGGCGGACATCTTCCTGATGAGTGGCAGTTCGACAACGCCCAAGGAAGGTCAGAAGAGGCTCCGCTTGAATCTCAAACGCCTCATCAGAGGTGTGTCACCCTACAATAAGTATTACAATCTGACACTATCGACACGCTTCCTTCTAGACAAGCACGAGAACCGCGAACTGGTCAACTTCAACTGGGTTGGCTCCGGCCTTTACGAACGTTTCGATACGCTATACGTGAAGTTGAAGAAACCCAATGGTGACGATATCCGCTCGGCGCGCATGAATGTGGTGCAAGTCGATGACAACGGCAATGAGGTGACAGGTGGCTCACCCGTAAATTACTACGGCTGGGACGAGAGTCTGAAGGTGCACAAAGTGATCACCAACGGCAACCCCGCCTACATCGAGATCCTGCCACCCGCCTCGAGCAACACTTTCTTCCCGTTGCTGTTGAAATACAGGGGCTGCACCGACCCGCTGACCAATATTGTGGACGAAGAGCGCTGCTCGGCCGAGGTGTCGGCCGTCATGGGAAACGTTAACTATGCCGACTTCGCCATCAGCAACCAGTTTTTCCGTTGTCTCCATGATGAGAAGAAAATCATCTTGTTCCGCAACCAAGAACACGCCCTCTTCTCGTTGGAGGAATACGACTTGACAGGGC
>CADBLU010000323.1 GCA_902795605.1 uncultured Prevotellaceae bacterium
CTTTGAGCAAGAGGTCCAATTCGGGGCAATTTGTCACATTTTTATCTCGACTGGCTTATAAATCCCCGATTTTTATCTAAATTTGCTGTCTACTTGTCGTATAGCTATTTTTTGTGCGGGAAAACATACTATTTCCCGATGGCGCTTTTATGTTTTTATGTTTGGCGACATTTCAGGCCGTTCTCTTTCCTTGCAATCTGTATCTTTTTCACCGAAGGGAATACGGACATACATAAAGTATGCCCCTACATGCGCACCGACATATATGCACCGGCAATTGAACACCGACATTATGCCTCTGCCCCCCGCCACAATTGCCATAAACAACTGTAGGGACATACTTTATGTATGTCCGCTAAAAAGAATGCCTACTCAAAAGATTATCGTTTTATCAATCAAAGCACTTTATTTCTCTAAATCTATCTAAAAACATATAATTCAACTTTCTCAAGTTGAATATTTAATTGATATTCAGGTTTTAATGAGAACTATAATTGCACCTAGGAATTCATACTTCTACGGTAACTATTCAGCCCCCACACCGCATCGCATCACTATCACTGATAGCGATGTGAAGCTTTTGTCCTAATGCAGTGTGGCTTATTCTCCGTAATATGCCGCAATCTTTTGGAATGCGAAAAATGGGTTCTGTTTGTTCTTCTTGGCGGTAAGTGCAATGCTCATCAACGTGGCATAGTTCTTCGATCCTTCATCGGAGCGGAACTGTCCACTGACTTTCAGCTTGGTCTTCACCGGACGCACAGCCCTCTCGCTTGCATTGTTATCATAGGGTACACTATGATGAGACAGGAACAGAAAGATGTGCTCTCTGTGCTTTTGTAGCCCTCTGCGGAAGGTGTCGAATAGTTTTTTACTTTCCTCACCCTCAATATCGACCTTCTCGTCTATGAGTTCGTCGAGCCGTCGCTTGAATTTCTCTTCGTCCTCTTCCGTGGTGTACTCAGTCTTCCGCAGGTGTATCGACTCGCGCAGCAGCTCCAGCATTCTCTTCGGCCAGTCGCATTCCGGCAGCAGTTCCTCGAAGAAGGTGGTGTTCCTCAGAAGGTGTGCCAGGCATATCTGGTGGTCCTTCACGTTCATGGAGAAGTAGGCTCCGAGTCGGTCTGTGACGAGTATTGTCTGTGGAAGTCCACCTGGAAAGGTTGCATCAATCTCCTTCTTCCCCCTTCCCCTGTATGCCGCAAGGTACGTCACCACGTCGGTCTGGAACGTCCACATCCAGTGGTTGGAGCCGTTCACGTGCATGCCGGTCTCATCGGCACCGGCAACGTCTGAGTGCTCTATGACCTTGCGTATCTCCTCATACGGTTTCTTTGCCTTCTTGCGCATGGAGTTCAGGATGTTGGACACCGTACCCGGACTCATCCTTATGCCGCAGATGTTCTCCAGAAAGTCTGTCATGCGCTTCATGGGTATGGTCTGCAGCGTGCTCAGGTACGAAACCAAGGCCTGGATGTTCTCGCCGTAGCATACGGTTCCCTTCACATGGTCGGGAAAGATGCCTCTCACTTCATGGCCGCACTTGTCGCACGTGAGCATGTGTTGTATGTACTCCTTGATGGTCGTGACGACGGGCAGGGGGATGTCTATCACCTGACGGCGCTCGCTCACTTGTATCTTCGTAGGGTCGAGGGGCTCGCCGCAAATGGGACAGGCGTGGGGGATGGGACAGGCCTCACGGCTGTCGGGATGCTCTGACCACTCTATTGTGTGCCCCTTGTGCCCGACCTGCCCTCCGGGCTTCTTGCCCGAGGGTTTGCGCTGGCTCCTTGTGCGCGGTACGGAGAGCGGGTTCATCGATGGAGGAAGGCTGCTGTTGCGGCTTGTTGCCTGAGGGGTTGCCTTGCCGTAGTACTCCTTGTAGCGGGCCAGCTCCTTCTCCAGTTCAGCGATACGCTTCTTGTCGGCATCTATGACAGCATCCTTCTCTGCAATAACGGCTTCCTTCTCTGCAATGGCAGCATCTTTTTCTTCCAATGCCTTGCCCTGCTCAGAAATCGTATGCTCCAGCTTTAGCAGACGCTCCCCGCTGACCTGTATGATGCGGTTGGCTATGCCCTTGGCGACACGCCCGTCCACTCTGCCCTCAGTCTTCAGACGTACTATGGCCAGTTCCTTGACGATAGCGTTTATGTCCTCTATTGCCTGTATCATTGTCGTAGAATTCTGGTGCAAATCTACGCAAAAAGAGACAGACCAACAAAGGTTTAAACATAGTTTAATACTTGATAATCAGGATTTTAACATACAAAATAGGCTCTTAGACGAATGCTGACGGCAGGTGTGTACGGCCCCTTGTCCCCCTTCGTTTGCAAGCCTTTCCAGGCAACACAGATAGGCGCATCGTATTGATAATCAATAGCATATAGACAAAATAGGACAAAATTTGACGTGTCAGGCTAATCCGTTTCCCGCGATAAGATTTAACATTTGGACCAAGTGCTGAGATTGGCAAGCATCGCATTAAACTATCAAAGTATTATACTGGCCTGAATAGTTACCTTCTACGGCTGGGGTCTTAAAAAAGGAGGAAAATTAATAAAAAAACCTAAAATATAAGTTACGTCTTCTAAGTAATTGGAATATATTTATAAGTAATTAAAAATATATATTATGTTTTATCTTTCTGATTGGTATATAAAAAAAGAGTATAATGATGAACCTCGCAAGGTTCTTTGGAGTGGCAAATTAAATTCTATTTTGAGTAAAATTGAAAATTTCTCTAGTAAACATCCTTCTATGAGCAATTTATGTGATAAAATAGAAAGAGTTTTACTTTATTGCTTTCATAAATTTAAAGTAATTTGGGAAAGAAGGAATCATTTAGTTAGATACAGTGACAAAGAAATTTATAGAATGTTATCACCTACAATACATGATGATATTCGTAAATTGTGTGATCAAGAATTAATTTGTTACGTATGTTTATTAGAGAAATATGGTAAAAAAGAACTTGATACTTGGGGATTCGAAAAAAAACCTAAGATTGGGTTTTTTAAAAGAATATGGTATAATCTAACTCTAAAAGTACATTAATATAATAATAATCAAGAATGAAAAATAAATAAAATGTAAAGAATAGTTATGCCAGGAATTGAATTTTATGAAAAGTTGTTAAATAATCCTTGTGAAGGATGTGCAGCTTATGAAGAAATAGGAGGATGTGGAACATGGATAAATACCTGTAAAGTTCCACAATGGACAGAAGATTTATATCAATTACTTTTATTCGTGAGAATCCTTATCTTTACCTTCCTCTTTAAAAGAGGCATAAGTAGCCTCAAGTCTTTTTAAGGCTTCCTTTCTTCTTAAGTTTACTCCTTTTTTCATTTTATTAAGATATAATGTTCCATTTCTGGAGTTATTACACTCTCTGCTCCGTCATACTCGTCAATACGATAACGATAATTTTGCTATAATATATATATGGTAACTTCTATTGCTATTCACGTGAATAAAAACTTCCTCTAAGTTCAAATACTCTTCTTAATAGGGGAGACGCCAAGAATGGATGTCTCTACTTTCATTCTTGGCGGCGGGGTGCTCCACCATTCCTGACTTTTGTACAGACATGCTGATGGGACTTGCTTTATGCATGTCCGAAAACCAAACGGTTCCTAAAAAACGTAGGGACTTCAGGCTGCTTATGCTCCCAACCCAACCGTACAGTTCAAAAATTCATTGCTTACAGACAGGCAAAACCTGGAGAAATTATAGATTTCACACTCCTTATTATTGAAATTTTTGATTCATTCGCGGCCATTCTTGGACGAGCCATGCGATAAAGTCGATTACGTGTTAAAAACAATATTCGCAGAATGGCCACCTTCTCCCGGCAGCACGTTAATTTTTCTGAATTGTGGTGTATTTGCACCTAAATTTCTTACTTTTGCATGTTTATATGCCGGAAGGGGTGTATGCCCGCCGCAAGAAGCCAACAAAAGCCCACGACTCATGAGAAAAGCACTCATCATCATCGCCATGGTCCTCGCCGCCGTACATGCGCCGGCGCAGGAGTTGCTGGCTAAGGTCACCATCAACTCCAACCAGATACAAGGCACCGACAAGAGCGTCTTCGACAACCTCAAGGAGACCCTCGAGCAGTTCATCAACGACAAACAGTGGACCAGCCTGCAGTTCCAGAAGAACGAGCGCATCGTGTGCAACTTCAACATCACCGTGACCAAATACGACGCCTCGTCGAACACGTTCACCTGCAACGCGCTCATCCAGGCCAACCGACCCGTGTGGAACTCCACCTACACCACCACCCTCTACAACAACAAGGACAACGACTTCTCCTTCGAGTTTGCGCAGTTCGACCAGCTGGAGTTCAACGAAGAGTCCATCGACAACCAGCTCGTGGCCCTCGTGGCCTACTACGCCTACCTCATCATCGGTCTCGACCTCGACAGTTTCTCGCTCAAGGGCGGCGAGGATGTGCTGCAGCGATGCATGAACCTTGTCAACAACGCGCAGAACCTCGGCTTCCCCGGATGGAAGGCTTTCGACAACGACCGCAACCGCTTCGCCATCATCAACGACTACCTCGACGGAGCCATGGAGCCCTTCCGCCAACTGCAATACGACTACTACCGCAAGGGCCTCGACGAGATGGCCACCAACGTGGAACGCGGGCGCACCAATGTGACCACCGCCCTCGAGGAATGCCTGAAGAAATGCCACGAAGACAAGCCCTTGAGCATGCTCCCGCAGATTTGGACCGACTATAAGAAAGACGAGCTGGCCAACATCTACAAGGGCAAGGGGACGCCCAACGAAAAGGAGAAAGTGTATGACATCCTCTTCGGCATCAACGCATCGCAAAACAACACCTGGGAGAAAATCAAACAATAGGCCGAGGCACCGACGCCCGGCAGACACCATCCTATAGATAGAAAAAAATGCTTCGCAGACTCTATATTAAAAACTTCACCCTCATCGACCAGCTCGACATCGAGTTCGACGGCGGATTCTCCGTCATCACCGGCGAGACGGGTGCCGGCAAAAGCATCATCCTCGGAGCACTCGGGCTCCTCCTCGGTCAGAGAGCCGACACCAAAGCCATCAAGGCCGGACGCGACAAGTGCACCGTCGAGGCACACTTCGACTTGTCGAAGTATGATATGAGAGAATTTTTCGAGGAAAAAGAACTCGACTACGACGCCGACGACTGCATCCTGCGCCGCGAGGTGACCAGCGCAGGCAAAAGCCGCGCCTTCGTCAACGACTCGCCCGTGGCCCTCGCCACTCTCAAGGAACTGGGCACACAACTCGTCGACATCCACAGCCAGCACCAGAACCTGCTGCTCAACAAAGAGGACTTCCAGTTGAGCGTGGTCGACATCATCGCCGCCGACAACGCGGCGCTGGAGGAATACAGGCTGCTGTATCGCGAATACAAAGCCGCCGGCCGGCAACTGGAGAGAATGCGCGACGACCTGCGCAAAAGCAAGGAGAACGAAGACTTCCTGCGGTTCCAGCACAACGAGCTGGCTGAGGCCAGGCTCGCCGAAGACGAGCAGGAGCTGTTGGAAGAGGAATACAGCCTCCTCTCACATGCCGAGGAAATCAAGAGCGCCCTCTTCGAGGCCGACAACCTGCTCTCCGGCGACGGCGGCGTGATGGAGCGGCTCAAGGGAGCCAGCCACAGCATCGACTCCGTCACCAACGTCTTCCCCGCCATCGCCGAGGTGGCCGAGCGCATAGAGACGAGTTTCATCGAACTCAAGGACATCGCCGACGAGGTGGCCCAACAGGCCGAGCGCATCGAGTTCGACCCGGCCCGCATGGAGGAGGTGAGCACAAGGCTCGACACCATCTACCACCTGCAGCAGAAATATCATGTGAGTACGGTGGGAGAGCTCATCGCCCTGCGCGACAGCCTGCAGCAGCAGCTCAGCCAGATTGACGGCGGCGACGAGGCGCTCAGAGAGACCGAGCAGCGGGTGCAGGCACTCAGGGAGCAGTGCGAGACGCTCGCCACACGACTCACGGCCATCCGCGCCACCGCGGCACAGCAGATAGAGAAGGAGATGAGCCGGCGACTCGTGCCCTTAGGCATCCCCAAGGTGAAATTCCAGGTGGACATCAGCGAGAAACCGCTCGCCGACGACGGCCACGATAAGGTGGCCTTCCTCTTCACCGCCAACACAAGCACGCCGCTGCAACCCGTGGCTCAGGTGGCCTCGGGAGGTGAGATAGCACGCGTCATGCTCTCGCTCAAAGCCATGATCAGCGGCGCCGTCAAACTGCCCACCATCATCTTCGACGAGATCGACACTGGCGTGAGCGGCAAGGTGGCGGAGATGATGGCACGCATCATGCAGGAGATGGGAGCCCGCGACCGGCAGGTCATCAGCATCACCCACCTGCCGCAGATAGCCGCCTGCGGGGCAGCCCACTACAAGGTCTACAAAGAGGAGGCCGACGAGGGCACCACCAGCCACATGCGCCGACTCAGCCACGACGAGCGGGTGAACGAGATCGCCCAGATGCTCAGCGGCAGCGACATCACCGAGGCGGCCGTGAGAAATGCCGAGGAACTGCTCAAAAACGTGAACGACAGGCAATCTCTCAATCATGTATAACAACGACGGCGACGGACAAACCGCCACCCGAAGGACATGTCCTGACGGGAGGCACTGAAACCCGCCCCATCCACAAAAGAAAAAATGAAATACCCATTCTTGAAAACCCTACTGACGACACTCCTCGTACTGACAGCCCACATCACGGCGCTCGCACAACCGTCTGCCGTCAAGAATGCGGCCAAGGCCGTGTTCACCCTCACCACATTCAAAGCCGACGGCTCACTACTCGCATCGAGCCACGGCGTGTTCATCGACAACAACGGCACGGCCATCAGCGACTGGAGTTCCTTCGACGGTGCGCACAAGGCCGTCGTGGTGGATGCCACCGGCAAGCAGATGGAGGTGGAGAGCCTTGTCGCCGCCAATGAGATCTACGACGTGGCGAAATTCAAGGTGGCAGGGAAGACCACCGGAGCTGCCGTGGCCACCTCCGGACTCGCCGAGGGAGCCACCGCCTACCTGCTCGGATATTCGGTGAAAAAACCTGACATCACCGAGACACGCATCGACAAGGTGGAGACCTTCATGGACAAATATTCCTATTACATCATCAAGACCATCCTGCCCGACAACACGCAGAGTTGCCCGCTGGTCAACGCCACCGGACAGGTGATAGGATTCGTGCAGCACTCGCAGTACACCACCGACAACCATGCCACCGACGCCGCTTACATCGCCGACATGAAGGTGACAGGACTCTCGGTCAATGACCCGGTGCTCAAACGCACGGCCATCCCCACAACCATCCCTGAAGAAGAGGAGCAGGCACGGCTGGCTCTCATGCTGGCGGCGCAGACAAGCGACTCCACAAAATACGACAAGACCGTGGAACTCTTCATCCGACAGTTTCCCACACTCACAGAGGGTTATCTGGCACGCGCACAGCGGAAAGCGGCCTTCAACGACTTCGACGCCGCCACACGCGACATAGAGACGGCCATCAAGGTGGCCTCCGACAAAGACGAGGCGCACTTCGGATACGCACGGCTCATCTATCAGAAAGAGGTTTACAAATCGGCCATCCCCTACCCCGCATGGACGCTCGACAAAGCCTACGAGGAGGCGCAGAAAGCCTACGACATCAACCCGCAGAACATCTACAAACACTTGCAGGCACAGATCCTCTTCACCAAAGAGGACTACCAGCAGGCCTACGACCGGTTCATGGCTCTCACCACCACCGACCTGCGCAACCCCGAACTGTTCTACGAAGCGGCTCAGTGCAGGAAAAAACTCAACGCCGCCAACAGCGAGACCATCGCCCTGCTCGACAGCGCCATCACGCTCTTCAAACAGCCCTACCCCGCCGAGGCCGCACCTTATTTCTATGCAAGGGCAGGCGAACTGGAGGAGTCGGGCGAATACAGAAAAGCCATCTACGACTACAACCAGTACGACACGCTCATGTTGGGACGGCACCCCGCCGAATTCTACTACAAAAGGGAGCAGTGCGAACTCAAGGCAAGGATGTTCCAGCAGGCGCTCATCGACATCGAGGTGGCCACGAGAATCGCTCCGCGCGAACCGCTCTACTGGGCAGAGAAGGGCTCGCTGCTGCTGCGCCTGAAAATGTATGAGCAAGCTGCCACGTCGGCAGAGTGCTGCCTCATCCTCGAACCCGAAAACAGCGACGCACTCCTCATCAAAGGCGTGGCACTGATACAGCAGGGAAAGAAAAAAGAGGGACTCGAACAGTTGCAAAAAGCGCAACAGATGGGAAACGAACAAGCGCAAGCACTCATCGATAAGTATAAATAATTGGCAAATTATTTGGACAGCACAAAAAAAATCACTAATTTTGCAGCCACTTTGGATGGTTCCGTAGCTCAGCTGGATAGAGCAACTGCCTTCTAAGCAGTAGGTCTTGGGTTCGAGCCCCA
>CADBLU010000324.1 GCA_902795605.1 uncultured Prevotellaceae bacterium
CTTTGAGCAAGAGGTCCAATTCGGGGCAATTTGTCACATTTTTATCTCGACTGGCTTATAAATCCCCGATTTTTATCTAAATTTGCAATATATTTGTATTTGTAAAGTGATGTTAGAAAAGAAAATTAAACAATGAGACCGTTTTTTATTACCTTGTTATTACTAATAGCAGCAGCATCCTCCATACAGGCTCAAGAAGAGGAAAACGATTCTGTAGTAAATGTCATCGGGTGGTTCTGCACCGGCGACACCTTGGAATATGTCTACACTTCCAAGGCTGCTGCGGTGTCGGGCAACGACACTACTGTGACGGAGAGCAATTGGAATAAATTCCGTATTTGCGTGAGAGACTCCACCAAGAAAGGGTATGTGATGGAATATACACCGCTGGATGTGGAGCCCAACGACACCACATCACTGCAGGGAAGGCTCACTTACATGGCCGCACGTGCCGCCTTGGGCTCACACGTACTGTTCTCCACAGACGAGATGGGAGCATTCAAGGAAATCGTCAACTGGAAAGAGATTTCTGAGCAGTCTATGAAGAGGACGGTCTTGCTCATCGACTCTATCTATAAAGACAACCCGGCGCTCAGCAGCACGATAGCCAAGGCAGACTTGATGGAATCCGTCCGGAAGTCTTTTGACGAGACCTACGGGTCGAAGGAGAAAATGTCGGATTTGTTTGCCAGTCTGAAACTCATCTTCTCCTTTCACGGCCAGTCATTTCCCCTTGGAGAGTCTGAAGGCGAGACCTCTTCGGGGAAATGCTACTACGAAGTTGCCAAGGGGGCAATAGAGGGAGAAGAAGCCACCTCCGAAGATGATTATCAACTGTATGTCAAGGTGGACTTCCCCGAGGAGCATGGCATGAAATCCGAAATCCATTACTCCTACGACTATTTTGCCGACGGGTGGCCACGCAGTTTTCTTGTGACCAACGTAGAGCATTATGGCGGACGGGAAGAAATCACCCAGTTTCATCTGGATTGGGTGCGCAAGTCATGGAAATGACTTTAATAAATGAAGACTATGAAAACAAACACAAAAACTATCTCATCCACATTCTTGAGACACATGCCATGTGTACTCATCGCAACCGTTCTATCCTTTACGGCGGGATCTACTGCGGCGAAGCCCATCAGCAGCACACAAGCGCTAAGCAATGCCGTGTCGTTCCTCCAGCAAAGAGGAATCAATGTGTCGTTGAATACGGTTCGGAGGGCACCATCCTTAAAGAAAGACTCTACCGAGTCATTGTATTATGTCTTCACCTTGGGGGCCGACAAGGGCTTTGTCATTGCTTCCGGCGACGACCTGGCTCCTGCCGTTCTCGCATACTCCGACAAGGGCTCATTCCGAACTGACAGCATACCTTGCAATGTGCAATATTGGATGAAAAAGTATGAGAGACAGATTCAACTCCTCAGGGAAAAAGGGACAGGTGCCAAGAAACAGAAAAAGATAGTCAGAGACCATACAGGGAAGATTAATTCGTTGCTCACCTCAAAATGGGGTCAAGAAGCGCCCTATAACAACACCTGTCCGAAATATAAGGGAGGGATGAGATGCTTGACCGGTTGTGCCGCCACAGCAATGGCACAGATGATGTTCTATCACAGCAACTATTCCACCAATAAAGTCATGGCGGATATCCCCGGATATTCACTGCACGATGGGCAGACAAAGGTGGAGTCCGTACCCAAAGGCTCTCCTATCGATTGGGACAACATGCTGAATGAATATGATCAAATATGGTCTGATGAACAAGGGATTGTGGATAATTGCTCTCCTGAAGAGAGTATGGCTGTGGCAGAACTGATGCGGTATGCAGGCACTTCCATAGAGATGCTCTATGGATTTTCAGAATCTATTGTTTTCTCCTTGTATGACATAGAGTCTGCCCTCATCAACTATTTCGACTATGATGAGGGTGTGAGATATGAAAACCGTTCAGATTTTTCAGACAGTGAATGGGAAAGCATGATATACGAAGATCTGTCCCACAACAGACCCATCGTCTATCAGGGTGGTAACCACGCATACGTTATTGACGGTTGGGACCCTGAAGGATATGTTCATATCAATTTTGGTTGGAGAGGCATTGATGACGGCTTTTATCTGCTTGGCTCTTACGGGGAAAGATGGTCAGCCAACCAATATGTGGGTGAAATGCCAACTGACGATGAGATATACTCTGATAAGGTTTTAGGCGGATATAGAGGTTCGGAAGCAGCCATATTTAGGGCAGAGCCTAATGGGAGATGGCCCCGTCTGACTACATTGGATATAAAATTGAACAGCGGCAATGTGTTCGACCTGAGTAAGACCAACGGTTCTTTCTCTGTCAATATAGGGATGACTGTCTCTAACAAGAGCGACAAGAGTTATAATTTCCACCAGGCCGTCGGACTGTATAGGAACAACAGATTGTGGTGTCTTCTCACAACACTCAATGACACCGGCAACCTTTATGTCAACGGCCAAAAGGAAATTTCTTTCAATGCTTTTGTTCCCGACACGCTCTCACGCGGCAACTATAAGATAGTGCCCATGAGCAGAGCGGGAACGGACAACAAATGGCATCCCAACGCCAACTACGACAATGTGATCACATTATTGGTGCACAACGGCCAAGCGAAACTTGTCGAAGGCATTCCCGAGGTGGAAGGGGAAATCATCTCTTTCGAAGACAGGCATACCAAGAAATTGTGTGTAGACAATTGGGATTTAAATGGTGATGGGGAGCTGAGCAGGGAGGAAGCGGCTTCAGTGACAAGTCTTGATGGCGTGTTCAGGGAAAAACATTTTCGTTCCTTTAATGAGTTGCGGTATTTCTCCGGCCTCAAATCCATTGACGACGAGGAGTTCTATGAGTGCTTTGGCCTCAGCTACATCACTCTCCCCGACGGGCTGGTCTCTATTGGGGCTCGGGTGTTTCACTATTGCCTTTTAGAAAAGCTCAACATCCCCAAAAGTGTAAGGTTCATCGACAAGGACGCTTTTACGGAAATGATCTATGATAGGTTGGAGGAGATAAGCGTGGATGAAGACAATCCTTACTTTGACTCCAGAGACAATTGTCAGGCCATCATTGAGACCTCCACCGGCACACTGATCAAAGGATGCAGCAGCAGCCATGTGCCAGAGGGAGTGAAGGCTATCGGTGACCATGCTTTTGAGTATTGCTGGAAGTTGTCAGAGGTCCAACTTCCCGAAGGAGTCGTCTCTATCGGGGATGAGGCATTCCGGACATGTGGACTTACGAATATCACCCTTCCCAACAGCCTTTCCCGCATTGGGGAATCAGCTTTCATCTATTGCCGCAAACTCACAAGTGTCAATCTAAGTCATGTGAAAGAAATAGGTGACTCGGCATTTGTAGCAACAGCCCTTGAAGAGATTGTCATACCTGCCAGCGTCACCTCTATCGGTAAGTATGTCCTCAATGAATGCGAGAACCTCTCACACATCGAAGTGGAGACGGGCAATCCACGCTATGATTCACGGCAAGGATGCAACGCGATCATGGAGACCGATACCCACAGGCTTTTGGTGGGGTGCAAGTCGAGTGTTATACCATCCACCACAAAAATCATCGGAGAGGAGGCTTTCTGTGAATGTAAAGGAATCACCTTCATTACTTTTCCCAAAGGACTGGTGAGCATAGAAGACAAGGCTTTTTATCGCAGTAAACTATCCAAACAAATAGTGCTGTCTGAGGGGGTCACCAGCATTGGGGAAAGCGCTTTTGAGGGTTGCTATTACATAGAGGCCCTTTATCTTCCTTCCTCGCTCACCTATATCGGCGAGTCTGCTTTCAAGAATTATTCAACTGCTGTTCACCATGTCTGTGTCAACGCAAAGAAACCTTTGCCCATCCCTGACGTATTCTTCGGAGAGAGCGAAAAGGACTATCTCTATGTACCCAAGGGAAGCAAGGCTGCCTATATGGCCGCAGACTATTGGAATCATTTCAACATCATTGAGATGACGGGCATAGAGGGAGACCTGAATTTCGACGGAGACGTGACAGTGACAGATGTCACGATATTGGCCAACGTCGTGCTCGGCAAAGGATCGGAGTTTGTGCCCATCACCCTCTGCGATTTAGACAAAGACAACGAGATCACCGTCACGGATGTCATATACTTGGTGAAAAAGGTATTGAGGACCTCCTATTGCCAATTCACTCCTTAGGCAGATGATGGGTGCGCTTGGGATTCTCCTTCGCGCCAAAGCGCAGCAGACGGTTGGCGGCAGTGATGATACTTGAGCCCGTGGGTGCTGTGGTGACACGCAGTTTGTTGAAAGCCTCCTGCGTGCGCTTCAGTTGCTCGTCGACGGCCATAAAGCGCTCATAGAACATCTGCACGCGGTTGACCAGTTCGTTGGCGGCTTTCATGATGTCCTCCTGATTCTCTGCCTGGCGCACCTGACGCCATGTCATCTCGAGCACCCTGAGCATCATATACATGCTTTGGCTTCCAGCGATGATGACACCCGCGTCGTAGGCATCCCTGTAGAGTGTGGCGTCATGAGCCAGGGCCAGTTGCAACGCGCTCTCCTGATAGACGTACATCACCACAAAGTCGGGCTTCTGACGGCCGCTGCGCATATACTGGCTGTAGTTCTTGTGGGCCAGTTCGCGCACATGGTTCCTCACCGACAAGAGATGGCGCTTGAGCGCCTCCTCACGGGCCTGCTCTCCCTCAGCGTTGAAATAGTCCTCAAAGGCAGTCATCGACACCTTCGAGTCGATGATGACATCCCGCTTGTCGGGGAAATGCAATATCACGTCGGGAATCATGCGGCGACCGTCGTCGTCGTCGCGCACCACGCCACCGGTGGCATCGCGCAACGTCGTCTGCTCCTCAAACTGCGTGCCTTCCTCAAACCCCATCCCTTCGAGAAGGGTGCGCAGGCGCAATTCACCGAAATTACCCTGAGTCTTACTGTCGGAGGTAAGCGCACGCACCAACTTGTCGGCACGCTCGCCCACCTCGCGGGCCTGCTCAAGGTTGGCCTTGATCGACGCGTCGAGGCGCTCCATACTGGTGGTGTGGGCGCGGTCGCTGCGCTCCACGGCCTCTTGCATCTGCCTGAGATGGTCGCGAAGCGGGGTGAGGATGGCCGACAACTGGTCGGTGTTGGCGGCAGAGAGCTCGGCGGCCCGCTTTTTCAGCACCTCCTCCGAGACAGTGTTGACCTGCTCACGGAAAAGGGCGGCTTGCTGGTCGAGCATCTCCTGGTGCTGCGTACGCAGCTGCTCCAACTGTCGCTCATACTGCGTCCGCAACTCAGCCACACGCCGGTCGCGCTCTTCCTCCACATGCAGGACACGGCGCTCAAACTGACGGCGGATTTCCTCTTGCTGTGATTCGGCAAACGACCTCATCTCCAACATCTGACGGCTCAGACCGTCGACACGCGACTGGAGGACGTCGCGCTGCGACATCAGTTCGGCACGCTGAGCCTGAGCGCCGTCGAGGTCGGCTCGCCACCTGTCGGCCAAGGCGCTGGCCTTCTGCCCCTCAGCAAGCGCCTGACGTGCGCGCTCGGTGAGCGCCTCGATGCGCCCACGGAGAGCCAAGAAGGTGATCAATGCTCCCAGCAGAGCGAAAAAGACGGATGCGATGATGGTTAGGGTCATGACAAAGATGATAAAAAAGATGATAAATGACAGATATACATTTCCAAATACAGATATACATTTCTAAATCAAGGTACTCACAAAGGGGTTCCGACCACAAAAATAGGCAAATTAAGCGACATTCCGTCATTGTAGACTTTTTTTCTGCTGATTGGCGGCGAAAAAGAGCCGTGTTTTAAGACATTTTTCGTATTTTTGTCCACAAGATAACCAACTGACAACCCATCTATGAAGACATTTTACACTCTTATGCTCATGCTTGCCAGCTTCAGCGTGGCAAATGCCCAAGACAACGTCTTCGATTTCGACGTCAACGACGAAATCGGCCAGTTAATGGCACTATCCAACTACCGTGGCAAGGTGTTGCTGATCGTCAACACTGCTACCCGCTGCGGATTCACCCCACAGTACAAGGAGCTTCAGGCGCTCTACAGACGCTATCACGACATGGGATTTGAAGTGCTCGACTTCCCGTGCAACCAGTTCGGCAACCAGGCACCTGGCTCCATCAAGGAAATCCACGAGTGGTGCACCGCAAATTTCGACATCACCTTCCCGCAATTCGACAAGATTGAAGTCAACGGTCCCAACGAACAGCCGCTCTACACCTTCCTCAAAGGGCAGAAGGGCTTCGGAGGATTCGACCTCAACAACCAGACGGGCAAACTGCTCCACGAAATGATGCTCAAGAAAGATCCCGAATATGCCAAGGATGCCAGCATCAAATGGAACTTCACCAAATTTCTCGTGGGGCGCGACGGGAAGGTCATCGCACGCTATGAGCCCACCACCCCCGCCGACGTGGTGGAACTGGGAGTGCAAAAGGCGCTGGGCACCAATGCCGTCATCGCCAGCATCATGGAGCGCCGCTCCATCAGGCAATACAAAGACACCCCGGTGGAGCATGAGAAACTGGTGACCATCGCCGAATGCGGCATCAATGCACCCAATGGAATGAACGCACAGCCGTGGCTCGTGAGAGTGGTGGAGTCGCAGAAATGGATTGCCGATGTGACGGAGGTCTACAAGAAAAGCCAACCCGAAATGGTGGCACGCGACAAAAACTTCAAAAACATGTTCCGCAACGCGCCCAACGTGATTGTCGTATGCACACCCAAAGGCCGGGGAGCCGTCGATGCCGGACTGATGGGCGAGAACATGATGCTGGCAGCACAGTCTTTGGGACTCGGCACATGCTGCCTCGGCGGTCCTGCGCGCTTCCTCAGCTCCAATCAGGAGGCCCTGCCTTTCCTGAAAAAGTTGGAGATTCCCGACGATTTCGAAATCTGTTTCATCATCGCCGTGGGCTATCCCGATGAGGCACCAGAGGCAAAACCACGCGACAAAGAGAAAATCAAATACTTGAAAATGTAACAAATAGTTTTGCTATAATACATATTTCTTATTTGGACAAATCCAACAAATAAAATGACACAGCATTTTCTTTAAGAAGACAATGAATAGTTGTATCTTTGCACTCAACAAGAAGAGCAACCAACACAAATCAACATATTCATTCGTTCTTCTGACAGGGGAAGAGGGCACCGCTCTCCTCCCCTGTTGTTTTTTCTTGCTCCCGCCAGTCTTCAAAAGTCCCCGCTCCCCCCCCGTCGCCCCCCCTTCGCTCCCGCTTTCCCCGCGTTCTTAGTGTCCGGTACGTTGCTGCATTGCAGCAACAAAGCACCCACGCCTGCCCGGCGTGCCTCCTCTTCACTGACAAAAAAGCGAGATTGGCTGATTGTTTTTGCCCATTTCATCCAGAAGCATTACCTTTGCACAAGAAATGCTAAAACAAAGGCTGAAAGTCATCACGCGCATGCCATGTGTGAATGACCTATAATAAAAAATGAACGATGAAGAAATCTGAGATCAAAGAAAACCTGGTCTACCTGCTCATCTGGGTCCTCCTGCTGCTCTCGCCAGTCATCAGCATGTGGCTGAGAATGAACGGCGACTCCAGTATGGTCTTCAGCTGGGATGAGGTGCTCCGGTCATGGACAATCATCGCACCCTTCCTGATCGTGTTCATCGTCCACAACTACCTGGTCGCTCCTCTGCTCATCTATCGCAAGAAGCCCGTGCTCTATTGGACGCTGGCCCTCTGCGTCGTCTTCATTTTCCAACTCTATCAGTGCAATGACCGGCCCGACAGACACCGGCCCGACAGATTCGCACTCCACAGGCACGACCATCCAAGACCGTTCGACGATATGCCGCCACCAGAGCCGGGCGACAGCACCGAATGGGCAGAGGCACACGACAGCACCGGATGGGCACAGGCACACGACAGCACCGCCGTCAAGGCACATCACAGGTACCACGGACGACCGCATTTCCGCCACGGCCACAGAGAGGGCATGCAGCCGGAAGAGGGCATGCGCCCACGCCATCATCTCGGGCGAAGGCACAGGGATGGTTTCCGCAGAGACCACATGGAGCCACCCATCTTCATCGGTCAGAGAGACCTTATCGCCCTGATCATCCTCGTGCTGATGCTCGGCATGAACTTAGGGATAAAACTCTATTTCAAGTCATCGAAAGACAGCAAGCGGATGCAAGAGTTGGAGAAGAAGAGTCTTGAACAGCAACTGGAATATCTGAAATATCAGATCAATCCCCACTTCTTCATGAATACGCTCAACAACATCCACGCACTCATCGACATCGAACCCGAGGAAGCCAAGGGGAGCATCGTGGAACTGTCGAAAATGATGCGCTATGTGCTCTACGAGGGAACGAAGAGCCAAGTGCTGCTGTCGAAAGACCTGGAGTTCATCAAGCACTATATCCAACTCATGAGACTGCGCTACACCGACAAGGTGAGAATCGACATACAGATAGCCGACAGCCTCACCGACAAAATGGTGCCGCCGATGCTCTTCATCACTTTCGTGGAAAACGCCTTCAAGCACGGGGTCACCTACAAGCAACCGTCGTTTATCGAGGTGTCGCTCAAGACCACCGAAGAGCGCGTATGCTTCTGCTGCCGCAACAGCAAGGCCAGCAACGAGCATCACCAGGGAGGCGTGGGACTGGTCAACACCCGCCAGCGGCTCGACATCATCTACGGTGATGACTACACACTGCTAATCGACGACAACGACATCACCTACGAGGTGACCCTCGACATCCCCTTCCTCACGACACAAGACGTCTCCGACAAATAATAAGATGCCACCCTCCGGCGTTATTCCTATAATCAACCAAATACTTTTGAACCATGATAAGATGCCTGGCAGTAGACGACGAGCCTCTCGCACTGAGAAAGCTCACCGCATATATTGAGAAAATCCCTTTCCTGCAACTGGTCAAAGCCTGCGAAAGCGCCACAGAGGCACGGGAGGTGCTCGAAGAGGAGATGATAGACGCCCTCTTCATCGACATCAACATGCCCGACCTCAACGGTATGGACTTCGTCAAGTCGCTCGCCGCGCCACCCCTCATCGTCTTCACTACGGCCTATTCCGAATACGCCATCGACGGATTCAAGGTGGAGGCCGTCGACTACCTGCTCAAACCTTTCGGTCTCGACGACATGAAACGTGCCGCCAACAAGGTGAAGGCACGCTTCGACCTCATCGCAGCGGCACAACAGCCGGCTGCCACGACGCCTGCCGCCGAGACCGACGACGACCAGACCATCTTCCTTAAGACAGAGCATCGCGTGGTGCGTGTCGATATCGCCAGCATCAGATATATCGAGGGCATGAGCGAATATCTGCGCATCCATTTCGACAGTCCGAAACGGCCCCTCACCGTACTGCTGAGCATGAAAAAAATGGAGGAGCGGTTGCCCGCCGCCACTTTCATGCGCATCCACAGGTCATACATCATCAACCTGAAGAAGATACAGGAAGTGAACAAAAACCGCGTCATCATGGACGCCGACACCTACCTGCCTATAGGAGACCTCTATAGGGAAGCCTTCAACGACTACCTCAGCAGCAGGTTCATCGGAAAATAAAGTGATTCAAGTCTCTCTATCGAAGGATAGGAGTTTGGAAGTTTGGGAGTGTAGGAGTTTGGGAGTTTAGGAGTTTAGACATTACTCTTGTGAATCACGTGCCATCACCGCCATCACTTAATCGAACTATTGGCTTTGCCGATAGGTCTCCCGCTCGGAAGAGAAAACAAAACTTCGTTTTATTTTTCTCTCCTCTCGCTTAATCAAACTA
>CADBLU010000325.1 GCA_902795605.1 uncultured Prevotellaceae bacterium
CAGCACGTGCTCCTCAAAACCACGGTTCTGCACCAGTTCGGCATAGAGGCCGCCGTCGCCGGCATGACTGATTTCCTCGAAGAAGATACCATAGAGATTGGGTGACACCACGGCTCCTTTCTGGCCGAGGTCGATGCGGACAGGCTCGGTCTGGGCCGGCACTGTGAGCGCACCTGACAATAGCAGTGCTGAGACAAATAATTGTTTCATGTAGGTATGGTTTTTATTTGTAGTTTTGCATTTCTCAGATAAGTTTTGTCACCAAATGCTGCGGCTCATCTGCATGAGTTCGCGGTCGTGGTGCCGGCGCGGTTCGCACTTGTTGTCGAGCATCATGGTGACACCTGTCTCCTCGTTGTAGGGTTCCCACTTGGGCAACCCTTTTGTATTGGGATTGCCCGTCTTGATGAAGGCGAGCCAGATGCTGCTGATGAGTTTCTCAAACTTATAGGCGGCGGGCGAGGCTCCTGTCATCTCGCGCTGCAGGCTGACGTTGTGGAGCATGAATGGAAGTTCCATGCCGTGCGAGGCACCGAGGGCATTGCTCTCGGGTTTCCACGTGAAAAGATAAAGATATGCTGGAGCACCACCCTGTGCGGCCATGGCAGCGGCCTGACGCACGGCTCCCGCACGGAAGCCCGTATCCACATAGGTCATCTCCTTCGGCTCAGCATTGGGGTAGGCTTTCTTGAAGGCGGCGATATATTGGTCGGCACGGTCGCCCTGACGCTGGCGCACGGCGGCCTCGGCCTCTTCCCATGTCATGTCGCGGCTGATATCGAAGGTAAACTCATTGAAGTCGGTGCCGATAAGCATGGGCACATCCTTCGACTCTGGCGAGGCAGGCTCGAAGGGATGCTGCGGCAGGATGGTGCCGTCGACCACAGGTGAGAAGCCGCTGCGGATGCCGCGCTGTGCCAGACGGCTGACGGCATAGTTCAGCTCGTCGTAGGTGTATTTCGAGAAGTCTGCCTCGGCCGTGGCGGGCTGGCCCAATTCCTGAGCGAGGGCGATGCCGAAGGGGCGTGTCTGCTCAGGGAGCGCCTGACGCAGTGTAGACCCGCTCTGCACGATGGCCCGTTTGAAGAGTCCTTTGGCCGAAGGCATGGCCAGCAGCGTCGACACCTTGCCTCCACCGCCCGACTGTCCGCCGATGGTCACCTCATCAGGATTGCCGCCGAAGCGGGCGATGTTGTCGCGCACCCACTCCAAGGCCTTCACGATGTCCTGCATGCCTAAGTTGACGCTCTGCGCATACTTGCCGCCCAGTCCTGTGAGGTCGGCATAGCCAAGGATGTTCAGGCGGTGGTTGAGGTTCACCACCACGATGTTGCCGGCCTCGGCCAACCCACGTCCCTCATAGCAGGGCAGGTCGTGACCGGAGCCGCCTGAATAGCCGCCACCGTGAATCCATACGAAGACAGGACGGCGCTTCCCGTCGCTGATACCCGGTGTCCAGACGTTCAGCACCAAGCACTCCTTTTCGTCCATCGGCTCGGTCACGAACTGATTGCCGAAACCGTAGTCTGTCTGGCTGTTGCGGCCATTCCACTTCAGACTCTCGTTTTGCGGGGCCTGCGGTCCATAGACCTTGCACTGCCTGACACCCTGAAACTTGTCTGGTGCCTGTGGCGGCATAAAGCGCTCTGCCTTGGCATACTGGATGCCTTTGAAGGTGAAAATACGACCGTCTTGATAGCCCTCTATAGTGCCATAGATGGTCTCCACGCGGGTGTGCTGCCCTGCCGTGATGGGCTGCGCCTGCATGACGGATACTGTCAGCGGTAACGACAGCAATAAAGCAATCATTGTTCGTCTCATTGGCTATATTTTTCTTTCGTTATATCTTTGTCCTGCACATTTATCTCATACCCTGCCGGTACCGTGCCTTAACCCCACCTTGAAACAGACGCGGGAAACAGGGACAATCCCTCATCAGCGGCAGACGACTTTGTAGGTCTCGGTCTTTCCGTCTTTGATCTTCCTGACGATATTGATACCTTTGCGGGGACGGGCGAGAGGGATACCGTCAATAGAATAATAGGTGCATGTACCCTCCGATATGCCCGGCAATGTCATATTGTCCGTATCGCCACTGTCGCCCTTGCGGACCAGCGACACATCATCGATACGGCACCAGGCATTGGCAGCACCGTCGGCCATGAAGCCCACTTCCACCTGTCCGCCGGTAATGTCCACATTCTTCAGTTCCATCTTCCTCCATATACTGTTGCCCGTAGGCAATTCGATACGCATCGTATCGGCGCCAACCTTCGCATACATCAACAATTCGCCGAAGGCCGAACTGCTCTTGACAAAGCACGACAACGTGTATCTGCCATCAGGCAATGGCACATCGGCAGTAGACTTGATGATCTGACTCACCTTCCGTTGAAAATCGACCTTGTCATTGATGTTCAGGCTGAAATTACCCATCACCCTGGCACGGTCCTCTTTCGAGTTCCTGGCATTGAGCACAGGAGAATCAGCACCGCCTATCTCCACATTGTTTCCCTTTTTTACCGTTGTGGTCCAACCGCGCAGATAGGCCTGCGAGGGTTTGTTCGCACTGGGTATGTTGACACGGTCGGCATCAAAGCTGCCGTTCTTCACATAGTTGTTGTCCTCGCCTACCCACCATTCGCCCGTCTCGGCATCGAGATGCCACTGTGAAAGAGAATTGAAGTAGGGTTTGTTGTCCACAAAGGTGATGGGACACCATTGGTTGAACCCGTTGCCATTGCCGGCGAAACCCGCCCAACGGTCACCGCAATAGATCACCGTCTCCTGCTTCGAGCCACGAACGGTATAGAAGAAGCCCGTCTGTGTCACATGCCCATAATCGGCATCCGCGCCAGGCATCTTCTGCATGCTATTGGTGGGCGTGTAAGGGCCATAGATGTTGGAAGCCTCCAGATAATAGACATTTGAGGCGTTCCATCCATAGAGGTCGCTGGCGCACACGTAATACTTATTCTTATACTTGAACATACAGTCGCCCTCGCGTCCCGAACCTTTGTATATCTCGTGGCAGTCCTTCAGACCTATCTTGCCGCTGCTGAGTAAGCCTATCTCCGACAAATAGATGCGCGAGCGGCCCTTACCGTAGCTGTAGCACAGATACGACTTGCCTGTGTCAGGGTCGGTGAATACGGTCTGGTCACCAGTGTTGGGTGTCCCGATCATGCTTGTCATGTCTATCTGGTTGTTCTTGGTGAAGTTGCCCGTGGGGGTATCGCAGACGTATACACCAACGTTGTCATTAAACTGTACCAAAAGCGCATACTTTTTGGCCTCCTCGACATATGCCACTCCCAGACGACCCACCCAGTAGGCCCATCCTGCCGAAGAGGAAGTCAGGACGTCACGCACGAACGTCCAATTCACGAGGTCGTCACTTTGATAGCAGGTCACCGACAAAAACTGCGTATTGTTGCTGTTGCTGCCACCCAATGCCCTCGGGCAATAGTCTACCGCCTCTTGGTATTTGACTCCGTACCAATAATAATGCTCCACGCCCTTACTGTCGGGAAAACGGAAGATGCCGCCACCCTGACTGAAGATATAGTCACCTGACGTGGTTTTCCAAAACGTGTCATTGGTAATCACATTGCCTGCCCGCATACCAGTCGCAGCCAGCATACTGAAGAGAATCGTCAATAAGTATTTCATGTTTGCAGTAGTTTGCTATGTGGTTGCAAAGATACAAATATTATAAAAAAGATGATTGCACAAATGTATCTTCCCGATGAAATTATGTATCTTTGTAGCGATTTTTGAAACTAAATCGATGAAATACTATAAATTCCCATTGTTATTATGTCTGTTACTGTCGACTGTCGGTTGGGCGCAACCTAAGCGCATCCTATCATTACCCCGGCTGGAGCAGTTGTCATCGCAGCATGTCACACAGGTGATGCAGGACTCGGAGGGCTTTCTCTGGTATGCCACCGAGGGTGGCGGTCTGTGTCGTGACGACGGACGGCAGATAACCGTGTTCCGCAGCGACACGGAGCATCCCGACCTGTTGGGCAGCAACGACGTGGCTTGCGTGGCAGAGGCCGCAGGGCGGTATATCATCATAGGGTCTTTCCACGGAGCATACGTGCTCGACAAGCAGGGGGGCTATACTATCCGTCGGTTGGAGGATGTAGACGACAACCGGGTGGACGACATCATTGTCGGGCACGACGGACACTGGTGGCTGACAGCAAACAAGAAGGTATATGAATACTCACCCGACGGCCGCCTGTTGAAAACCTATACCGGAGGCGACAAATATATCTTCCGCCTGCACGAGGACCGTCAAGGACGGCTGTGGAGCGTGGAATGGGAAGGTGGACTGCTGCGGATAGACAATGGGCAGATGGTGGCGATGCCCTGGCCCGTAGATGTCGCGCCGACCGCCATCGACGAAGATTCCACGGTGCGTGAAGGGTTGCTCATAGGAACGTTTGGCAGGGGGGTGGTGAAATATCAGCCGGCAAGCGGAACGGTGGAGATGACCGAACCGAGCGACAGCATCTGCATGAGTCGTGTCACCCGAGACCTTCAGGGCAGAATGCTGGTGGCCGACGGCCTCGGCAACTGCTATGTACTGACGGATAATGACCAGCGCCCATGGTTTCAGGGCCGGATTCTGACGCGGATTCTCGCCGACTCCGTGCGCGTGGCCCGCGGACTGTCGGCCCGCCCCACAGCCTTAGCCATTCTCCCTTCGGGAAAGCTACAGGCTGGCGGACCTGCCTCGGAATTAAAGGGACTGAGCGATGAGCCTGAACTATGGTTCAGTACGGGCAAAGACATCCGCCGCATGAAGGCGGGAAAGGAAGAGACGATTCTCCCCGACACAAAAGATGTCTCGGCCATGACCTTTACGAACGACGGCACGCTCTGGCTCGCCACCATCTTCGGCACCCTGATGGCCTACAAAGACGGACGACTGTCTACTGACGACTACGCGTCCAACGAGTATGGCGATGCCGTGGTGGCCCTGCATACCGACAGTTTGGGGCGACTCGTCATCGTCAGCGACCGTTATGTGCGCCTCTACGACCCCGTGCGCCAAACGTTATGCCAACAGAACATCGAGGATGCGGGCGTCTACCTTGTCGAACTGCAGAAGACGCAACCCGGCCGACGCTGGAGCCAGCCCCACGAGGAGATTGTGGAGCGCATGCCTCAATGGGTATGGTGGACATTAGCTGTTCTCATGCTGATTCTTGTTGTCCTGATACTATATATCTGGCAGTTGCACCGTCAGCGTGAGCGGTTCCTGGCGGCCATGAAGCAGGAGGTGACGATCACGGAGCAACCGTCTGAGAGCCAACCGGCCGTTGAACAACCCGCGTTTTCCGACGAGTGGCTGCAGCATGCCATTACACTGGTGGAATCACATCTCAACGACGAGAACTACAGCGTGGAGCAACTGGCCAGCGACCTCTGCATGAGCCGCATGACCTTCTATCGGAAGATACAGTCGACCACGGGGCAGAAACCCACGGAGTTCATCCGCACCATCCGCCTGCGCCGTGCCGCCGAACTGCTACGAGAAGGTGGCATGACCGTCACCGAAGTGACTTACGCCACGGGCTTCTCGTCCGTCAGCTATTTCAGCCGCAGCTTCCGTGCGATGTTCGGCGTGCCACCTACGCAATTTGGAAAGGCAGTAGCAGCGGAAAAACTGTAATCATTGGAGTCGCACTCGTTCTCCTTTGCCTGCACTCCACAGCACCCGCACTCCCCTACTCCTGCAGACTTGAGGAAGATGATTAATTTTGTTAAATAGTGACATTTTTATAATAAAAAACACTCTTTATCAAAAAGATTTTGTAGTTTCGCAAACGAATATGGATAAGAACCTATACATCATCAGCGGCTGTAATGGGGCCGGAAAGACGACGGCATCGTATACGATACTGCCGGAAATCCTTGACTGCAAGGAGTTCGTCAATGCTGATGAGATAGCGCGTGGACTCTCACCTTTCAACCCTGAAAGTGTCTCTTTTGAAGCAGGTCGTCTCATGTTGCAAAGAATCGCATTCTTGCTTGAAAAAGAAGAATCGTTCTCCATTGAGACCACCCTCTCTACGAAATCCTATGTCAGCCTTGTCAAAAAAGCCCGTGAGAAAGGATATAGAATCACCATCTTGTTCTTCTGGCTCAACTCGCCCGAATTGGCCCTCAGACGTGTAGCGGAACGGGTGTCGAAAGGTGGGCACAACATACCAGAGCCTGTCATCAGGAGAAGATATGCCGCCGGCATAAGAAATCTC
>CADBLU010000326.1 GCA_902795605.1 uncultured Prevotellaceae bacterium
GACCCCGACACGGGTGAGAAAGAGGAGATCCTCATTGAGAACACCGAGACGCGCGACCAGCCGAAGAACCGCGAGAAGGCGATGAAACTCTTGAAGAGTCAGCTCTATGACCGCGCGCTGAAGAAGCAGCAGGCTGAGAAAGCAAAGATTGAGGCGGGCAAGAAGAAGATAGAGTGGGGCAGTCAGATCCGTAGCTATGTCTTCGACGACCGCCGTGTGAAAGACCACCGCACCAACTACCAGACGACCGATGTCGACGGGGTGATGGACGGCAAGATCGACGGCTTCATCAAAGCCTATCTGATGGAGTTTCCCGTGGTCGACGAGCAATGAAGAAAGAAGTGAAACTTAAATAACTCAACTTTCTCAAGTTGAAAGGAGTGTGGCAGTTGAGGAGTGTAGACATTACTCTTGCAAGTCATGGCCTATATTGATGATGAGCAATCGAACTATTGTCCAAACTCCCAATCTCCTAAACTCCTAAACTCCAAAGTTGAGCAAATGCGAAACTTGAATTAACTAAATATAGAAATCATGGCTAAGAACAAAGTCAACAAAAAGCGTCAGGCATACGCCGACAAGCAAGAGAAGCAAGGACAGAAAGTGGTGACATGGATTTTTGTCGCCCTCATCTTGCTCGCCATCGTCTACGTGGCTTTCACCATGTCGGTATGGGCTTGACCCTCTGAGGACATGAGCGGATATGAGATTGAACGGAAGTTCCTTGTCCATAAGGATAAGGACTTCAAAAGCCGTGCCTTCGCCAGCAGCCGCATCCAGCAGGGATACATTGCTGCCAAGGGGGCCACGGTGCGTGTGCGCGTGCGTGGCGACGTCGGCTACCTCACCATCAAAGGCCCCTCTGTCGACGGCGGCCTCAAGCGCTACGAGTTTGAGAAGGAGATCACTCTCGACGAGGCCCGCCACCTGCTGGCGTTGTGCGAGCCGGGCCTCATCGACAAGACGCGCTATTTAGTGAGGAGCGGCGACCATGTGGTGGAGGTCGACGAGTTCTACGGCGACAACGAAGGACTCGTCATGGCTGAGATAGAACTGCGGAGCGAGGACGACACCTGCGAGTTGCCCGACTTTATCGGGATGGAGGTGACGGGCGACGGCCGTTTCTACAACAAGCAGCTCCGCCGCAATCCCTTTGCCCTCTGGCGTGCCACCTTGCCAGAAGAATACCGATGAGCATGCCCAGTGTGGCGCCCGTGGCGTTAGCCGCCGCGTCGAGCCACTCGCCGCTGCGGCGCCCGTGTGTGCAGTAGGCCTGCAGCAGTTCGATGACCCCGCCCATGGCCATGGGCGCGAGCCATGCCCATGTCAACACCTTCGGCCATTCGGTCTTGCGGTGTCTTCTCAGATATTCTATCCAAATCGTCAGGCAAGTGACCAGATACATGGCAGTGTGTGTCCACTTGTCTATGGCTTTCACGTGGTCGAGTTGTGTGTGCGGCGGCGTGCAGAAGCAGAGCACCCAGATGAGGGTGATGAGCAGGCATGAGAGCGGGTATCTGGTGACTATGTGAAAGAGATATTTCATCTTTTGTGATAATTTCGTGCAAAATTAAATATTTTTTTATACTTTTGCAAGTCACAGCAAAGAGAAAAACTATGGCAAAGACATCTGAGAGAGCCAATTTCAGCAGCAAGTTGGGCGTGGTGCTGGCCACCGCAGGGTCGGCGGTGGGCCTGGGCAACGTCTGGCGTTTCCCCTATATGACAGGACAGAACGGCGGCGCCGCCTTCATCATCATCTATGTGGTGTGTGTGCTGCTGCTCGGCATCCCCTGTATGGTGAGTGAGTTTATCATCGGCCGGCGCGGGGCGGCCAACACGGCGCGGGCCTACGACCGCCTGGCCAAGGGCAGCCCCTGGAAATTCGTGGGCTACCTCGGCGTGCTCACCGGTTTTCTCATCACCGGCTACTATGCGGTGGTGTCGGGCTGGTGCCTGCAGTATGTCTATGGCGCTGTGGTGGGCGGCATCAACGGCGATGCCAATTATGTGCAGCAGTATTTCCAGTCGTTCTGCTCCGACCCGTTCAAACCCATCCTGTGGGCGGTCGTCTTCCTCGCCATCACCCATCTGGTGATTGTCCGGGGAGTGCGTAACGGCATTGAGCGTGTGGCCAAGATGATGATGCCCACGCTCTTTGTCCTCCTGCTGGTCATCGTGGTGGCGTCGTGCATGCTGCCGGGAGCCGGCAAAGGCCTTGCCTTCCTTTTCAACCCCGATTTCTCCAAGGTCGACCATGATGTGTTTCTCAGTGCCCTCGGCCAGTCGTTCTATTCGCTGAGCATCGCCATGGGTTGCATCTGCACCTATGCGTCCTATTTCTCGCGCCACACCCATCTGCTGGGGTCGGCGGTACAGATCAGCGTGGTCGACTGTCTGGTGGCCATCCTGGCGGGCATGATGATTTTCCCCGCCGCCTTCTCTGTGGGTATCAACCCCGACTCCGGCGCGTCGTTGGTGTTCATCACCCTGCCCAACGTCTTTCATCAGGCGTTCGCCTCTATGCCCGTTGTGGGATATGTCGTCGCGGTGATGTTCTATCTGCTGTTAGCGGTGGCGGCCCTCACCTCGCTCATCTCCCTCCACGAGGTGAGCACGGCCTTCCTGCAGGAGGAGATGCACATCTCGCGGGCCCGTGCAGCCCTCATCATCACCATCGTCTGTGGGGTGATAGGTGCTTTCTGCTCCCTCTCTTTAGGTGCATGGGATGGTCTTCAACTCTTCGGGAAGTCGCTTTTCGACCTCTTCGATTTCGTCACTGGTCAGATTTTCCTGCCTGTGGGCGGTCTGCTCACCTGCCTGTTCATCGGTTGGGTGGTGCCTCGCAAGGTGGTGCGTGAGGAGTTCACCAACTGGGAGACCATCAGCGGCACCTTCTTCGGCATCTATTTCTTCTGCGTGCGCTATGTGTGCCCTGTGTGCATCGTGCTTATCCTCCTCCATCAGTTCGGCGTCTTTAAATCCCTGTAGGCATGGCAGACATCAAACGGGGCAGTTTCGGTTCGAGGATGGGTGTCATCCTGGCCACGGCAGGGTCGGCCGTCGGTCTGGGCAATATCTGGCGGTTCCCCTATATGACGGGCGAGAACGGCGGCGCGGCCTTCATCCTGCTCTACTTAGGGTGTGTGCTGGTGCTCGGCATACCGGGCATGGTGGCTGAGTTCGTGGTCGGCAGGTCGTCGGAGTCGAATGCGGCGCGTGCCTACAACAAACTGGCCGGGCGCACACCATGGCGCGTCATCGGCTATCTGGGTGTCCTCACCTCGATGATTATCCTCGGTTTCTATGCCGTGGTGGCAGGTTGGTGCCTGCAATATCTGTTCGCCTCGATAGCGGGACAGATCAATGGCGGAGCCGAAGAGGTGAAGGACTATTTCGTCAACTTCTCGTCCAATCCGTGGAAACCGGTCATCTGGGCGGTGTGCTTCGTGGCCCTCACCCATCTCGTGGTGGCCCGTGGCGTGCGCGACGGCATAGAGAAGGCCTCCAAATTGCTCATGCCCCTGCTCCTGGTGCTCTTAGTGGCGCTGATAGTGGCCTCGTGCCTGCTGCCGGGCGCCAGCCGCGGCATCAAGTTCCTTTTCATGCCCGATTTCTCGAAACTTACCCATGTGGTGCTGCTCGAGGCCCTCGGACAGGCCTTTTTCTCTCTCAGTCTGGGCACGGCGTGCCTCTGCACCTACGCCTCCTATTTCACCCGCCAGACACGGCTGGTGCGCTCGGCGGTGCAGATAGCGTTTCTCGACTCGCTCATCGCCATCCTCGCCGGACTGATGATTTTCCCCGCCGCCTTCTCCGTGGGGGTGAATCCCGACTCCGGACCGTCGCTCATCTTCATCACCCTGCCCAATGTGTTTCACCAGGCTTTTGCGGCGATGCCGGCGGTGGGCTATGTCATCTCCGTCCTTTTCTATGTGCTGCTGGCGCTGGCCGCCCTCACCTCCACCATCTCGATGCACGAGATAGGCACCGCTTTCTTCCATGAGGAGTTGCATGTGTCGAGAGGTCGTGGGGCATGGGTCGTCACCGTCGTCTGCAGCATCATCGCCGTGTTCTGCTCGCTGTCCAACGGTGTGCTCGCTGACATGAAAATTTTCGGGCAGTCGCTGCTCAACTTCTGCGACAGTCTTACTGCCAACATCCTCCTGCCCACAGGTGCGTTGCTCACCTGCCTCTTCGTGGGATGGTATATCCCACGCAGTATTGTGCGGGAGCAGATCACCAACTGGGGCACCCTGGGCGCCAGAGCCTATCATGTCATCCTCTTCTTCGTGAGGATTGTCTGTCCGCTGTGCATCGTCGCAGTCTTCCTCCACCAGTTTCGTGTTATCTAAACACCCCTTCACGCCATGTCGCTCAAGGAGTTCTTCTATTTCCAGAAATCCGACCGCCAGGTGCTCCTCGTGGCACTCTGCCTGGCTGCCGTCGCCCTCGTCGTCATTTGGCTGGTGGGCGACCGCAACAGCATGACTCCTGCCGACGATACGGCGGTGGCCGACACGGCGGCCATGGTGGCGGCGGGCGGCGATGAGACGGCGATGCCGCCACTCCGCCTGGCGCCCTTCGATCCCAACACAGCCGACAGCGCCCAACTGCTCGCCTTGGGCCTGACTCAGTGGCAGGTGCGTGCCATCTACCGCTATCGTGCCAAGGGCGGTGTCTATCAGCAGCCTGAGGATTTCGCGCGCCTCTATGGCCTCACCGCAAAGAAATACCGTGAGTTGGCTCCGTATATCCGCATCTCTCCCGACTACCGCCCCGCCTCCGAGGTGTATGGTCGCCGGCCGAGACCTGCCGGAGGCGACCGCTACCGCCAGGCACCCTATGCCTACGACCGCCGTGCCGACCGCCGTGTCGACCGCCCTTCGTCCGACCGCCGTGCGACAGGCGACGACGCGCCCCGTCACGCCGCCGACACGCTGCGCTATCCCGTCAAGTTGAAGCCCGGCGAGGTGATCGATCTCAACACAGCCGACACCACCCTGCTGAAGCGGGTGCCGGGCATCGGCAGCTACTATGCCCGCCGCGTGGTCTACTACCGTGAGCAGTTGGGAGGGTTCTGCCACACCGACCAACTCTTTGAGATTGAGGGCTTCCCCGAGGAGGCTGCCGACTTCTTCACCTGCCGGCCTTCCGCACTCCGGAAAATCAATGTCAACAAACTCACCCTGGCGCAACTGCGCAAGCATCCCTACATCAATCACTATCAGGCAAAGGCCATCACCGACTATCGGCGCCTCAAAGGGCCTCTCCGCTCGCTCGACGACCTCTCGCTGTTGCCTGATTTCTCGCCGGAGGTCATCCGCCGCCTTACTCCCTATGTGGAATTCTGACCCGCGTGGCCATTGCTGGGGAGACGGGAAGAATCCCGTCTCTACTGCATTCTAGGCCATTGCCGTCGGGGGGCTGTCCTCCACTGTCTGCTGATACGAAAATGCCATGGCTGCCGTGAGCATGGCGCCTATCTTTGCGCCCATGAACACGATAGCAATGACACAGATATGCGTCGGCGCAAGTCACACGATGCTTGTGCTGATCGACAACGGCCACGGCGCCGAGACCGCCGGTAAGCGCAGTCCTGACGGACGCCTGCGCGAGTGGAGATACACCAGGGAGATTGCCGCCGAGGTGGTGAGGCGGCTCAGGGAGAAAGGCTACGATGCACGCCGCCTCGTGCCCGAGACGACAGACGTGCCGTTGGCGGAGCGCTGCCGGAGGGTCAACCGCCTTTGTGCCGCCCATGGTGCCGCCAATGTGCTGCTCGTCTCCATCCATGTGAATGCCGCCGGCAACGGGCAGTGGCTCAACGCCCGCGGATGGTCGGCATGGACGTCGCGCGGGCATACGGCGGGCGACATGCTCGCCGACAGCCTCTATGCCGCTGCCCGCCGCCATCTGGGTGCCTCGTCGGTGCGCGCTGACTACAGCGACGGCGACGCCGACTTCGAGGCGGGATTCTACATCCTCCGTCACACACGCTGTGCCGCGGCGCTCACCGAGAATCTGTTCATGGACAACCGCTCCGACATGGAGCGTCTCCTCTCAGCAGAAGGGCGAGAGGCCATCATCCGCCTGCACGTCGACGGCATCGCCGACTATGTCAGGAGAAAAGGAGGATGACCACTCGCCAGGGCTTTTTCTAGGGGTCTCTAGGGTTTCTAGGGTTTCTAGTATTCCTAGTATTCCTAGGGCTCCTAGGATTCCTAGGATTTCTAGTATTCCTAGGGCTCCTAGGGCCTAATCTCCAAAAAAGTAGAGAAAAATGAGCCAGCTATTTCTCAATATATCTCACATATTCGCATGCTGCAAGCAAGAAGGCGCCTACACCGAAGTTGGCCTGTGAGTCAGCGTCCACTTTCTGCCCGGGTATGGCCCGCTCTCCGATAGGCTGTACGTAGCCGACCTTTCCGTCAGTTTGCAAGGCAGTCTCCGTCAGGTATCTCCATGCCTTCTTGATGGTCGGGGCAAACGCTTTCTTGGAGAGATAGCCGTTGTTGACGCCCCAGAGCAGTCCGTAGCAGAAGAATGCGGTGCCCGAGGTCTCCGGTCCGGGAGCCTGTTTCGGGTCCATCATCGAGCGGGTCCAATAGCCTTGTGGCTGTTGGAGTTTTGCCACGGCGTGTGCCAGCCGGACGAATTTCTCGCGGAAGAAAGGCTGGCAGGCATAGTTTTCCGGCATGTCCTGCAGCACTTTGGCCAGACCGGCAAGCACCCACCCGTCGCCGCGTGCCCAGAAATCCTTCTTTCCGTTGCCGGTCTTGTGCTTCGGATAGATGTATTTACCGTCGCGGAAATAGAGTCCGGTCTCGCTGTCGAGCATGATGCTGTCGCTGTAGAGGATGTTTTCATAGAGTTTCCTCAAGTATTTGGTGTCACCCGTCAACTTATACATCTTGGTCATCACAGGCATCACCATATAGAGAGCGTCAGCCCACCACCAGTAGTCGTGCTGCCTGGAGTCGGCCTCATAGCCCATCACCTCTTTCGCCCGTGCCACTTTTTTCTCATCGGGTGAAAGTTGATAGAGGTCGATATACGTTTGGAAACAAATCTGCCAGTCGCCGAAGAGCACATAGTCCTGCCCCTCGCCATACTGCCTGTATTTCCATTTGGCGGGATCGGACTCGGTGGCGCCCTTCCAGTGGTTGTGCTCTGCCCATCGTATGCTGTAATCGAGCATTTGCTGGTCATGCAGTAACTTATAAACCTCCATATTGCCAGTGTGATAGGCGGCATTGTCCCAGAAAGCTCTTACTTCTGCCGGGTTGTTGGTCTGCCAGTAGTTGTTCACACGCCTGATGACTTCCCTCACCTCATCTCCCGACCATGAGCGGGCCTGACTTGCCACTGCCGATAGTAAGGCAAGGCATAATATGATTTTTCTCATTTTTACTGACCAATAAATGATTTATCGAAAGTTCTTGATACTGCTAAGTGCACCTTGTGCAGTGTGGCAAATATTTAAAAATAGGGGGCAGTCTACTTTACACAGACTGCCCCCTCCGCCATAGAAATACTTAACTATATTAATCTATGTCTTAATTTGCAATCTCCTCATCGGCAACGGCATCCTCCCAGTTTGTCCACATCGGGATAGACTCTGAATAGCCGTCGTAACCGTAGTTCTGACGCAACTCTCCCTTGTTGTTGGCTGTGATGGCAGAGTTGGGGATAGGCCAGAACAGGTTGTGCTTGTTGATCTTGTACTCGTAGGTCTGGTTGCCTTGCTGTCCCTTGCCGTAGGGGTGGTTGAACACGTTGTAGGTGGTGCAGCGGCGATACCAGTAGCTGCCACCGCTGAGGTCGGTGCCTTCTTGCTTGTCCCATGTGCTCAGGTCGTAGGTGTTGCCCCACTCGTCGGCTTTCCCGCTGCGGGCGAGACACCAGCTGACGCGGACCATCTCGGCCTGACGGAACTCCTCGAGGTAGAGCTCGCGTGCCCGCTCCGACATGATGTCGCCGATGGTGACGGTAGTATACATCTTCTTTGCGTTGGCACGCTTGCGGATGACGTTCACGTCGCTTGCGGCCTCGGCAGTCTTTCCCTGATAGAAGCGGGCCTCGGCGCGCAGCAGATAAGTCTCAGCCAGACGGAAGAGGTACATGTCGCCGTTGGCGCCTTTGCCCGACGCGCCTTGGAACTGGTTGGCACCCATGTTCTGCTCATTGGGAGTATCGAGGATGTAGAGCTGATAGAGCGGTGTGGGATACCAGCTGCGGATGGTGTCGGAGCAGAGGATGTCGCCCTTGTGGACCAGTATCTTTGAGGGGTCGGAAGGATCGGCATAGTCCTCGGTGGCATAGAGCTGATAGTTCTGTCCGTAGCAGTCAGACTTGCGGTTGTTGTATTTGAAGTCTTCCATC
>CADBLU010000327.1 GCA_902795605.1 uncultured Prevotellaceae bacterium
CACGGAGATACACGGCAGCACCGGCGTCAACGTTGGGAATCACCATCTTGTAGTTCCACCATCCGCGGCGCATTGACTCACCGGGCTCGCAGGTGGTACCATTCTCATAACTTTCATTGGCAAGCCTCAGACCATCAGCGGTAATCTTCATGCAGTGGTTGTAGGCAGCGTCGTTGTTGTCGAAATAGAACCACAGACCCTTGGTCTCGGGAATAATCTTACCGTTGGCATAGAGTTGGTTGCCTTTGCCATTCTTGTTATGCGCGAAAATCTCATAGGCATTCGTGTAGGTATCGTCTATCGTAGTGGCAATGCTTTCGTCATAGCTTCTTACGACCATGGAGCCGTTCTCGTCCCACAGAGAGAGGTCCCAACCTTTGTTCTCCACAGGATTGGTGGTCTCGGCTATTGCGGCCTCAGCAGCGATGTCATTACCGGAGTAGGTCAAGATGTCGGTGAAGTCCCATGTGCAAGGATACGACACTTTCTCCTTGTAGCCCACGGTGAAGTTGCGGTCGCAGAAGTCACAGACATATTGACCTGTGTAGTCCATATCCTTGATACGCAGTTTGAATGTGCCAAAGTCGCCCACTCTCGAGGTGAAAGTCACATTGTTTTTGTCTCCTGTAAGGTAGGTGGAGCTGAAGGACTCTTCGCTCAGGTTGCCAGACCAAGTGACAACTTCGGGGGCACCGATGCTCTCACCCTTGCCACGATAGTGGATGGTATAGCTTCCGCCGGCACCGGTTGTAGCACCTTCTTCATTGAAGAAGCCTACACCGCTTTCATTGTTGCGGTTCATGTTGGTGGTGTCAAAGTGGTCGCCACGATGGATGGTAATCTGGTAGATTTTGCACATCGAACCGCCCACCATATCGAAAGTCATGTCGCCATCGGCAGCGGCAATGAAGTGGTAGCAGCCACGATAGTAGGGATCGTTATGATGGTTGCCATTGCTCTCGGTGCGGACATTCCACAGAGAGCCGCCCACACGGTATTCAGAGTTGATGGGAGTGCCCAGAGCGTCAAGGGCGTTGGTGATATTAAGGAAGATACCATTGGTGGATGAGCCAGTGCCACTGCCCATATAGATATAGACGCGGTCGTATTGCTTCAAGTTGGGGATGGTGAACTTACCACCAGGCAAGATACCTACATAGCGGTCGGGGTCGGCTCCCTCTGACACGTGGATGTTATCGCCAGTGAACTCATTGTAGAGGCAGCTCTGGTTGGATCCGGTCTCAAACCACAGTCCCTCGGTTTCCTCAATCATGTCAGCATTGTCGCCCAGCATGTCGTAAGCGTTGAGGTACATCGGGTCCCAATTCTTATTTCCGCCCACGCGATAGGCGAATGTCCAGTCGGGAATGGCTTCATTGGCTTCGCGGTAGAGGGTGGAGTTTTGGTCGGCATAGCGGCCGATGGCAAGGGATTTCGAGGAGAAGTCCCAGGTGTGACCCTCGGAGATGCCATAATCGTTGGTGTTCCAACCAGCGTCATAGGCCACGGTGAGAGCGTAGACGGGTTCCTCGGCTCCGTTGAAGTTGATGAGCACCACACCAGCCTTGTCAGCATCATCCTTGTATTGGATATTTTTGATTTTCAGTGTCGTTCCATCAATATAAGGCTCAGCATGCACGATGTTGCCCAAGTATTTCTTCACCTGGGGATTGGCATATCCAGAGACGAAAGCCAGATTGTCATTGGAAGTCGATGAATTGTCGATGACTTTGGCTAACGGCTGTACATATCCATCAGGGATGAAGGTCACTTCAAGCAGACGGGCCACACCGCAGTAGGCTCCCTGGCTGAAGTCGCCGTTCCAATAACCATAGAGATAATAGGTCTTTCCTGCTTCTACACGGATGTCATTACTGATGTTGACAGTGGCTTCTTGGTTGCCATTTGAATTCCACTTCGTGTTACTGTAACCACCAGAGCCATTGGCTTCCTTCAAGTAGTAAGGACATTGAGTGCCAGAAGGAGCGGGATCTTCATAGTCTACCAGATTCAAACCAGCGTTATTGTAATAAACATTTGTGGGAGTGTATCTCACATTGTAAGCCTTGAACTTCAGGTGCATGATACCGCTTACTTCAGGGGTAAAGCGATAGAATGTGCCTGTCTCTGGGACATTGTCCACATTGTTGCTGCTATTTCTTGCCGGCTTGAAACCTTGGTAGTCGTTGATGTATGAGGCAGGGCCGTCGATAGAAGCGGTGACCAGTGCATGCTCATTTTCGTTGTCATTACCAAACTGCACTACCAGTCCGCCGGGCATGATATAGGTCTTCTCCTTGATCTGTCCGGTGCCATTGAAATACATGGTGCTTCCCTTGTATTGGCCATTGACTACGCCGTTATCTTTGCATTCGATTTGAGCACGGTGGTCGGAGTAGATTTCAATCTTCGTGATTCTCACCTGAGGATAGACACAAAGGTCGAGATGGCCGTCGTGAGTCATGGTGTAGAAAATCTGCTTGTCCAAACGGTCGCCTCTCTGGAGCATCTTCTCACCCATAGCCTCATCCAACTCGCCGTTGTTGTTGATGTCGTTGAAGGCTTCGCTGTTGAGCGCCGAAGCATTGCTGGCAAACTCGATGCCGTTGTAGCCTAAGTTCCAGTTGCCGTCATCATAGGTGATTCTTACTCGGTCACCCTCTTCCAAGTCGGTGACCGACAGATAGAGCTTCACCCAGTTGACGTTATTCTTCAGACCGCTGCCGTCCATCGCCCATGCACTGAGGTTGGTCCTCTCCTGACCATCGAGGTTGCCGTTGGGGATGGCGAGACGGTTACTCCAAGAGATACCATTGACATTATAGAGATAAGCTGTCGACTGGTTGTTCAGCTGGAAGTCGGGATATTCTTTGTCATACAGCGAGAGAGTGCCACTCGTAGGCTTGTAGATTTCGATGGAAGGGTCGAAATCGTAAGAACCGGAATTGTCGTGCTGGATGGTGATAGATTTGATGCTATTTAAATTTGCAATCGTTACCTTCAAAGAGCCTTTAGCGGTCATTGTGAAAGTACTGCCATTTTGTGTAGCATTATCGCTATTTAGTGTTGGGTTCTGTGAAGTGTTATTTAAGGCAACAACATCAAACGTAATAACATCACCAACATAAAGTTGGCTGATTAGAAAATATCTTCCTTTACCTTTATTGTTGCAAAATCCGACAGTGTTGCTTACAACGCCTTGACTATTTGCTCTTTGAAATACCCATGTATCAGGATCTTGACCAGCGAAACGACCAGGGTCATTCACTGTGCCTATTTTTGTGAAGAAAGTACAGTCTGATTCTGTATTGTTAGAATAAGTAACTGTTTTGTCATAGTCCTTTGTTGTGAAGTCATACGTCGTGGTGACGATTTCTGCAGAGGCGATGTTCGGAGCGAACAAGGCAAAGAGCATGAGGAGCAGTGCCAGCGGAGATTTCCGCCCAGCTTTACTGTTCCCTAAATTTCCAGTCCTTCTGCCGTTTAGGCAGAGGGTGTTCTTAGGTGTAGTTTTACCTCTCATTTGTTTAGATGTTGATTATTATTTGGTTTGAAAAATTTGTTTTGTTTTTGTAGCTGCACCCTTGTATGAAGGGGAAAAGAACGTTTGACATTACAGTTGTTTGTTGAAAATGAAAGGGTTGTCGTTCATCGTAAAATGTCGGGCAAGCCCAATAGCATCATGCAAATCGCTGCAAAGGTAATAATTATAAAATAAAAATTCTTTTTTTTTGTATCAATTATATTTAAAAGTGCAACATTTGACGTTTTTCGTGCCATTTTGATACATCTTTCGGAGCTTTTGTTAATTGTTGCAGCCATTCATCAATCAGAGGAGGCAATTAACAAAGTGCGCACCATCAACAAGGTGCGCACCGGTTCACAGGGCGGGGTGCGCACCGGTTCTCAGGGCGGGGTGCGCACCGGTTCATAGGGCGGGGTGCGCACCACCAATCAAGGGGACAGGTTTTTGATTGAATTTTTCAAATTCACTATCAAAAACCTGTCCCCTTGATTGGTGTCCCCTTGATTGGTGTCAAAAATCAGTCCCCTTGATTGGTGTCCCTTTGATTGGTGTCAAAAATCAGTCCCCTTGATTGGTGTCCCCTTGATTGGTGTCAAAAAAACCTGTCCTCTGATTGGTGATAGATTTGATGCTGTGCAATAAAAAAATATCAGTCTCGTTATAGATAAAACAGGGATTTCTATGGTAAGAAAAGGCAGAGAGACTAGTGGCACAGGCATTTACCATGTTATGCTGAGAGGTATCAACCGTCAGGATATCTTTGAGGATGCAGAGGATTACCAGACTTTTATCAAGATATTATCGTCGGTACAGAATAGATTGGATGACGTTGCAATGACGAGAATCACCGTCTGCCATATTTATGCTTATTGTCTGATGCCAAATCACGTGCATCTTCTACTCAGCGAGAAGCATTGGCACGTGGGCGATGTGATGAAGGCAATTGCGTCAAGTTATGTGTTCTATTATAACAAAAAATACGGGCGTATAGGTCATCTTTTTCAAGACCGTTTTAAAAGTGAGCCGTGTAATACTCCTGAATATTTCTTCACTCTTTTCCGCTATATCCACCAGAACCCAATTAAGGCTGGGTTAGTCAAATTGGCCAAAGAATATGTATATAGTAGTTGGCCTAACGATTATCTTGGTTTAAGTAGAATAAAGGTGTGCTATATCCAAGCAGTGGTAAATCGTTTTGGAATGGAGGAATTGTCTAAATGGGTAGATGAACCATTACCAGAGAAAGTGGGATGCATTGATGTCAATGATCGGAAGATTATGGCAGATGAGACTATCCGTGATTTGCTTTTAACAAGAAGTGGCATGGTAAATATAACCGACTTTCAAAAACTTCCTAAGCAGCAACAAAAGGATTGGGTTCGTTTCGTGATGATGGAATTGGATGTCGGTTCTCGCCAGATGTCTCGAGTCTGCGGTCTATCCTACAATATCATTCAGGCAATAAAGAGACACTTATAAGGGACCACCAGTCAGAGGAGGACATCGTGAAATAGCACGGTCGACATGGCGGGGTGTGCACCAGATGACATGGCGGGGTGTGCACCAGTTCACATGGCGGGGTGTGCACCACCAATCAAGGGGACAGGTTTTTGATAGTGAATTTGAAAAATTCAATCAAAAACCTGTCCCCTTGATTGGTGTCCCCTTAGTTGGGAGCCCCTTAGTTGGTGCCCCCTAATCTGCCCTTTGAATGTTATTTCACGATGGCAGTGATGGGGTTTCTCACCCCTTTCATGCCTGTGACGAAGGCTTTGGCGATACCGAAGTTGAGTGTGATGTCGATGCGCACAGGCACATGGTTTTTATCGTCGGTGACGAAGAGTGTGCCGAATTGCTTGTAATGTTTTTTGCGCTCGTTCCATTCGGAGTAGGTGAGTTTGAGACATCTGTATTTCACCTTGTCGTCGCCCTTCACCACCTCTTTACCTTCAAATTTGAGGATGGCGGTAGTGATGCCGTTGCCGTCGGCCACGGGGAACGATTCGGTGTGTCCTTTTTTCCATCCTGAGGGGTCGAGGTTGCGTGCGCGTGTGAAGATGTTGAGCATATCATAGACACACTGGTTGGTGGTCTTCTCCAAGCGGATATGTGTCTTGTTGTGTTTGAGTCTGTGCATCTTCACCTTGCATTTCCCGCCGGTGTAGTCATACCACACCTCATCGACGGTGTAGCGTTCGCCCTCCTCGGCTCCTTTGCGGAAGTAGAGTGGCGAGAGTGTGGGTGTGATGTATCCCAGCAGGGTGTCGCGCATGATGAAATATTTGTCGAGTTTTCCGTTGCCCCTTGTGATGAGGCTGTTGCGGTAGGCCGGCTGCCCTTTGTAGTTGGTACTGACGATGGAGAAGGACCCTGTGCCCACCTTCACCCATACGAATTTCCAGTTATAGTAGAGGTTGTATGAGAGGAACTCACCCGACGAGAAAGCGTGGTTCTCGAGGGCGCATTGAGCCGAGGCAGCGTTGGCAGCCATCAGCATGAGAGCGAAAAGCAGTTGTCTGGCTGTGTGCATGGTCATTTTGTTTTAGGTATATACTGAATGCCCATCTTTTGTGCCCTTTGGGTGTTTCTGCTCTTTATCTGCCTTGTCTTGTCGGCTTTCTGCTTGGTGATGGCGCCGGGTTTGAGCCTTGTGGGTCCGTTGTCGGCGGGATTCCATGAGCGCTCAAAGGGCCAGTGGGCTTTGCATTCTATTTTCTCTGGGTAGTAGTAGACGCTTTCCGCCTGCCGGTTGTCTTCATAGTCGCCGGTGTCCCAGATGCCGTTGGCATTGGCATCGGCGAAGACGCGCAGGTAGTAGTCTCCGGGTTTGACATATTCGAAGGTGAGGTCTCCGGTGTCGGAGGTGGTCTGTCTCACCATCTTTTCCGAACTGTCGATGAGTTGTCCCACATAGGGGGCCTCCTCGAGTCGTGCCACGTGGAAGACGACGGTGGCGAAGTCTTCCTCCGACTTCACGGCGAACCCTTTCTTCTCGGCTTTCGACGCTTTGCCGTAGATGTCGGTGAAGGCGGCGGAGTCGAGTTGCAGCACATATTGCGTGGCGGGTGTCCACAACTGGCCGGCACTGTCGGGCCGCAGCCTCAGCCGGCGGAGTGCCGTGGCGATGCTGTCGCCGTCGTGGCAGGTGAGGGGTGTGAGGGTATATGCCTTTTCCACGAGCAGGGTGTCCTGCTTGGAGAAGAGTCTGATTTTCGTGGTGTCGGCGAGAGCGAGAGGTGTGGGTGTCTCGAAGACGATGGCGCCGTCGGGCATCATGTCCGACTGCATGAGCATTTTCACCTCGAGGGGAGCTACGGGCATCTCCGTCTCATACTTGGCGCCTTTCTTCTTGGCCTTTTCCTGCTCTTTCTCCCATTTCTCGCGCTCTTTCTCAAGGTCTTTCAGGCGCTTGGCGTAGGGTGTCTTCGGCATGAAGAGCAGCGTGTCGGTCTGGCTTCTCAGCACGCCCATGGTGTCGGTGGCCTCATAGGTGAGCTCTATCTGCAGGGAGTCCTGCTGAATGAGGAGAGTGTCGCGCAACCAGTAGTGGAGGGTGTCGCGCATCTCGTTCTGCTCCAGCACGAAGGCGTCGCGGTCGTCGAAGTTGAGGCCGTGCAGCCGTGGCAGGTCGCTATGGCCGTAACTGTAGAAGAGCGACAACCGCTCGGGCATCGACCGCTCCGACTTGATGAGGTAGCGGTCGGTCTGTATCTCTGTGAAAGCCTTGAGCACGATGTCGTCGGGCAGGAAATGGGTGTAGCCCACCCGCTCGATGCTCCCGATGTGCAGCGAGTCGCTCCAGAGGGTGTCCTGCCGGATGTCGGGCTTGCAGGAGGGTTCGATGACTTGGTGTGAGAAAGCGAGTTTCTCGCTCTTCTGCGACAGCATGTAGTTGCCGTCGGCATCCTGGAGGGCATAGACGCGGTAACTGCCCGGCGCCACGCCCCTCACCACGAACCGTCCGCGGCTGTCGGTGCGTGCCACGCGCTCGAGGGGTGTGGTGGTGAAGGCGCTGTCGTCGAGACAGGTGTGCAGACCCACGAGGATGCCTTTGACGGGTTCCATATTCTCCGCCTCCACCACATAGCCGGCCACTTCGAGGGTGTCTATATTGCCGCCAGTGGAGAAACTGTAGGTGTAGTTGCCCATGGGGTTGCCCTCGTTGTTGTCGGAGATGGCGTCGGAGAAGTCGATGGTATAGGTGGTGGCGGGTACCAGTGAGTCGTTGAGCTGCACGGTGATGCGGTTGGCGCCGGCCTTGATGTCGGGTGCCTCGAGTTGTGGCGGCGAGATGACCACTTTCTCGGTGGGGTTGTCGAGTTGGATATACTCGTCGAAGAGGAGGGTGATTTTCTTTGCCTTCACACCGGTGGCGAACTCCTGTGGGAAGGTGGCGACCACATGGGGCGGAGTCTCGTCGTACCATCCTCCGTCGGGTTGGCCCATCTTGGCGCAGCCCACGAGCACGAGGGCGACGAGTGAGCTTACTATGATGGGCAGTGTTTTCCTCATGTGTTCATCTCCAGCAGTTCGTCGATGATCTGACGGTTGTTTGAGAGCCGCGGCACCTTGTGCTGGCCGCCGAGCTTGCCTTTCTGCTTGAGCCAGTTGTTGAAGAGGTTGTGGCTGGCCTTCACCACCTCGAGGTGCTGCAGGGTGATGTCTTTGTAACGCTTCGCCTCGTAGTCGCTGTTGATCTCTTGCAACTTGCGGTCGAGGACATGGGCGAACTGGTCGATGCTCTGCGGCTCCTTGGCAAACTCGATGAGCCACTGGTGGCGGCACTTGGCGTGGCCGTCCATGAACACCGGTGCGGCGGTATACTCGAGCACCTCGGCGTTGGTCTGCTGACAGGCATACTCGAGTCCCTTCTCCGCGTTGTCTACGATGAGCTCTTCGCCGAAGGCGTTGATGAAGTGCTTGGTGCGCCCGGTGATGAGGAACTTGTAGGGCTTGACGGAGGTGAACATGATGGTGTCGCCGATGACATAGCGCCACAGTCCGCAGGAGGTGGAGATGACCATGGCGTAGTTCTTGCCTGTCTCCACGCCCTCGAGGGGCACCACCGTGGGGTGCTCTTTGCCATATTCCTCCATGGGGATGAACTCATAGAAGATGCCGTAGTCGAGCATAAGCAGCAGCGACGGGTCGGTGGAGTCGTCCTGGAGTCCGAAGAATCCCTCGCTGGCGTTGTAGGTCTCCATGTAGCACATACGCTCTGAGCGGATGATCTGCTCATACTGGTGGCGGTAGGGTGTGAAGGCCACGCCGCCGTGGAAGAACACCTCAAGGTTGGGCCACACCTCGTCGATATGCGACTTGCCCGAG
>CADBLU010000328.1 GCA_902795605.1 uncultured Prevotellaceae bacterium
TCTGACATGACAAAATCCTGAGCAACTTTTTGTTGCTCAGGAACTTATAAACAATGTTAAATCAAAGTGGTGCGGATTTTAGGTAAAATTATTATTACTTCGTGCATATTTAAACCCGTACCTTGATTCCATCATCACATAACCTTGTAGTAGGCAACTGTCGGATGCTCGCGATATTGTGCAAACCATGCTTCTGTATCTTTGGAATACTGTCCAGCAAGGTCATTGCTAAACTCCTCAAATCTCGCAGTACGTGAAAGAATGCTCATCAACTCTACAGTCTCGGATACTTCCGATTTGATTTGTCCCGTCGCAAAAAATGTAAGCAGTGAGAACAGTATAGTAAAAAAGGTTTTCTTTGTCACAATATTTTACACTTATAAATAACATCTAATCAACTAAATGCCAGTACTCACATTACCATTTCTGATATTATCTGTTTTGTCGTTATCATCTGAAATCTATTCCTGCCTTATGCGCTTGTGCCATTTGCTTGTTTCGTGGAATGTTATACAATCTGCCATCCTTGAGGAAATGCGCCCCTGTCTGTTTGAAGTGGAACGGCACACCAAGAGCCATGCATTGCTCACGTATGCTGAGCACCCAGTCGTAATCGCAGACACGGGCATCATGACCAGACTCGCCGCCAACGGTCACTCGCTCGCACCTTTGAGCATCCCCGTTAATCGGGGAAGCGGCGTAAGCCAAAGGGGCAAGTAATCCATGGAAGTCTATCGGGCCAAGCAAAGGCTCACATATAATCTGCTTATGACGGATAGACAACTCGCGGAACAGCGGCAGACGCTCATCCGTGCGCCGCTGGTTCTCCATCGTACAACCGATGGTGACATTTTCATAACCATCGCCCCAATCATCTGGCAGACATTGTGCGATACGCTCTGGTCTTTTGGTAATCATGAAGAAATGTAGGTCATCGCGCCGTTTTATCATTAGCCAGGCGTCCTCGCGCCACGCATCGGCATCCTCAATAAAGAAGTCAGAGGTGAAGCATGTCCACATGAGTGTCCCAGACGGAACCTTCCAGTTACCCTGTCGGTCACGACGTATGGGCAGATTGAAACTGGCCGTCTTCGTCACGACATTAGAGTCCTTCTCAAACTCCGCATCGCGCCGATACACATAGCAGTGCAGACAGCCCTCGCTTTTCTTATGGCAACCATGCCACAGATTCCACATTTCACTCATTTATGCTATTTCCAAAATGAAAGACCTCGTTAAATACCTTACTATTCTTTATATCAGATTTATTATCATCTCCAGGTTGCACATTGCAAATATAGTTCTTTTTCTTCAACATGCAGTACTTACTACATCAAATTTACATTATTTTCATGCATACGCACTTGAATTGCTCATAGTTTTTTATGCTTATGCCATATTTATGGTATGCAGAATGCCCCATCATTGGGATTGTGGGAGTGTGAAAAACACCGTAATTTTGCATCGTCGAAAAGACAAAACAGATAAAGACAAATTAAGGACTTATAGTTATGAAAGAAATGGACAAACGAATGCGTAACCGTTCGATGAATGTTTGCATGGAGAGGATGCATGAGTGTTGTTGTCGCCAGACGATGACAATGAAAGGGAGTGTATGTATTATAATAGGTCAACAACGTATAAAACAACATGAATATGAAAAGGATAGCATTAGCAATAGCAGTTATATTGAGTATCAGCTCCAACACTATTTGGGCTGAGGAGACACCTGCCGCCTCGGGCAGTGTGCGCTATGTGAAGGCCCCCAGATTTGCCCGTCCGCTGGTAGAGAAATGGATAACTGAATATGCAAAAACACAACCAGGCGTGGAATTCCAAATCGCCAAGGGTAATCAGAGTCAGGATAACATCGACCTGAATGTCGTTTTCGACAATCAAGAAACAAAATCAGAAGACTTTAGCCATACTGTAGTTTATTTTGGAGAGTTCGCCGTGCTGCCTATCACAGCCAGCGGCAGTGAGGCAGCCAAAGTGCTGGAAGGCAAGCACCTGAACTCTAAGAAGCTAAAGCAACTTTACTTCTTCAATGACGATTTCGACGAGGAGGTAAAGAAAAACAAGTCATTCGAGAGCATCATTGTGTATAGTGGCAGCAACGCCTCGTCGGTATCCGCATCGTTTGCCCACAACTTAGGTGAGGAAAGCAGTAACTTTCGTGGCAAACGCATATCGGGCGATGACCTCTTCCTGAACACCGCCTTGTCGAAAGATCCGCTGGGCGTGTCATTCAATGCCCTGCCCAACATCTTCGACTTGCAGACTCGCCATATCAAAGACGGACTCACCATCATCGGCATCGACGTGAAGAAAGACCTTGAGAAGATTTTTTCAAATCAGACCACCCTCGACGAGTTTATCGCGTTTTTGGAGGACGGGAAGGTGACGGAAATTGCCGTCGAGAAGATAGGCGTGAGCTTCTATCAAGGCGACGATGCCGTGAGCCGTTTCCTGCAATGGGTACTTGAGAACGGAACGAAATTTAATCACGAATATGGTTTGCTGAATCTCGACAAGAAGGAAGCAAACGCTCAAATCAATAAAGTGCAGAACACACTGACAGCACAAAAGTAACAAAATACAATTTGACTTATGGTAAAAAGATTATTCATTGCAACACTTGTTGCAGTCAGCCCCCTCTATGCCCTGGCGCAAGGGCTGATCACGGGACATATAAAAGACGTTCGCACAGGCGAACCGCTGATAGGAGCCTCGGTCATTGTCAAATCAGAAAAAGGACAAGGCGTCATCACTGACGTAGACGGAAACTTTACGCTCCAGACCAAAACAGAAGCGCCATTGACGCTGAGAGTTGAGTATGTGGGCTATCGACCACTCGACGTTGATGTCTACGATTTCGAGGAACCTGTAGAGATTTCCCTCATCGACAATTCCAGCCGACTGGATGAGGTCGTTGTGGTGGGCTACGGCACCCAGAAGCGACTGGAGCTGACCAGCAGCATCTCGAGTGTCAGCAAAGACTTGCTTAACCAGTCGGTGGGCTCTGTTGAGAGTGCCCTGCAGGGAGCGGTGGCTGGCCTGAACATCGCCGTAAGCTCCGGACAACCCGGCGCCACGAGCAACATTCGTATCCGTGGCGGCAACAGCATCACGGGCGGCAACGAGCCCCTTTACGTCATCGACGGACTGATTGTCTATAACGATGTGGCTTCCACCTCTACGGGAGCCTCAGGAAGCGATGCAGCCCTCGACCCTCTGGCTTTTCTGAATCCGAACGACATTGAGAGTATCGAAGTGTTGAAGGATGTGTCGGCCACCGCCATCTATGGCACACGTGGTGCCAACGGTGTCATCATCATCACCACCAAGAAAGGCTCACACGGCCGAAACAACATCACTTATACCGGAACCTTCGGATGGAGCAAAGCAGCCAAGACACTCGATTTCCTCGATGCACGGCAGTTCACGGAACTCTACAACGAACTGATTCCCACATCGCCCCTGCCAACCCCGACGAAGAGTTACGACTGGCAGGATGAAGCGCTGCGCACCGCTTTCTCACAGGAGCACCAAGTAAGCTTCACGGGTGGCGACGAAGTCTCACGCTACACCATCAGCGGCGGATATAAAGACCAAGAGGGAATCATCATCGGTACCGACCTGAAACGCTATACAGGGCGTGTGAACTACGAGCGCAATCTGCTGAAGAACCTTCTGGTGGGGGTGAATGCCACAGGCGCCTATAGCGATCTCGAAGGACTGCGCAACGTTGATCATGGAAACTCAGGCCAGACTGCCAAGTGGGCGGCCAACAGTTGGATGTCGGCACTCATCACCCCCCAGACACAACCCATCTACAATGCCGACGGCTCGTACAACTACTCGCCAACCCCCATCAGCCAAGACCTGTTTGTCCGCAACGGTGAGAATGTGGTGGGCAACCCCATCTCCGACCTCAACAACATCCAAACATCTACCAGCAACACCCGTCTGATAGCCAATGCCTTTGCAGAGTGGGAGGCTGTGAAGCACCTGAAGTTGAAGGCCAACATCGGCGCCGACCTCTCAAACACGAAGCAGAACAACTATTCGCCCTCGTACACCACCACAGGACTGGAGCACAACGGTGTGGCATCGGTGGGCGACAACCGCACCAATGTGTGGCAGGCGGAGTTGACCGCCAACTACGACAATACCTTCAAGCTCCGTCACCACGTCAACCTGTTAGGAGGCTATACCACGCAGCGTACCGACCGCAGCGGCTTTGCCACCACCGTCCGCAATTTTGCCAACGATGCGACGGGCTACGACAACCTCTCTGCCGGCAGCGACCTCTACCGCTCGACAAGTGACAGAGTGATCAGCACCCTACAGTCGGTGTTGGGGCGCCTGAACTACTCGTTCGACTCACGCTATAACGCCTCGCTGACACTTCGCGCCGACGGCAGCAGCCGTTTCGCCGAGAACAAAAAATGGGGCTGGTTCCCATCAGCAGGTCTTTCGTGGAACATCGACAAAGAGAAGTTCATCCGCCTGGGCAAGCAGGTAGACTTCCTGCAACTTCGCCTGTCGGCAGGCGTCGTAGGCAACCAGGAGATTGGCGACTATCAGTTCGCCGCCACAGTGTCTCCCACCGACGTCCCCTTCATCTACGGCGGACAAGAGACCGTAGCCTACTATGTGGTGAACAAAGCCAACCCAGATCTGAAATGGGAGAAGACGGCATCATATAACGCCGGCATCAGTTCTGGTTTTTTCCAAAACCGTCTGAATGTCTCTTTAGATGCCTACTACAAGAAGACGAGCGACCTGCTGTTGCAAGTGCCGGTAGAGGGCGTGACAGGCTATGCGACCGCCTTGCGCAATGTCGGGTCGGTGACCAACAGAGGTATAGAACTGGAAGTGGGCGCCACAATCATCGACCATAAGGACTGGAAATGGAGCGTGAATGGCAATATCGCCCACAACAAGAACGAAGTGACCTCGCTGGGACGCGCCTCCTCTATCATCCCCAGCATTGGCGGTGCCACATTGGGATATATCTCGCCGCTTATCGTGGCCGTCGGCGAGCCCCTCGGCACCTTCTATGGCTACAGGTTCAAGGGGATTGTACAATCGGAAGAGCAGGCTGCTTCACTTACTCCGCAGACCATCAACAAGCTGGAACCGGGCAATCCGTACTACGAGGACGTGAATGGCGACGGCGTGGTCAATACTGAAGATCAGACCACGCTGGGCAATGCACAGCCTAAGTTCACCTGCGGACTGAACACCACCCTGAGGTATAAGCAGTGGGACCTGCTGGTGAACATTGCCGGCTCGTATGGCAACAAACTCTACAATGGTCTGGCCACACGACTGACAAAAGGCTCTACCTATTACAACAGCCTGGCTGTGGTGACCGACCGCTGGACTCCCAGCAACCCGTCGAACCTGGTGCAGAAGGCCAGCAACGACCTGACGGTGGTGTCCGACAGCCGCTATGTGGAGAATGCCAGCTATCTACGTGTGAAAAACATACAGTTGGGCTATACCCTTGCTGTTCCACAAATCACTCACGATGCCCGCCTGCGGATTTTTCTCTCGCTCCAAAACCTGCTGACCATCACCGACTACTCTGGCTACGACCCAGAAGGCGGCCGCAACGGAGCCAGCGAGCAGAGCGGACTCTATCAGGGCATCGATATGGCCACCTATCCCACCTCGAGAACCGTTCAACTGGGCATAAACATCACGCTCTAAGGAAAGGTGAAAAGTAAATAAGTAAAAAAAAGTAAAAGATTGAGATATGAAAAAGACAATCATAGAGAAGGCTAAGGGTGGAGTTAAAGGTGTGTTACCTTTTTTCCTGCTTACCCTATTATCCATAACTGGTTGCACAGACCTCGACCAGTCGTCCATCAGCACCATCGATAAGGACAATTTCTATCAGAGCGAGGCCGACATCAAGGTGGCACTCAACGGTGTCTATCAGGTTTTGACGGACGGAAGCATGAACGGCCCGTGGAACGACGAGCTCATCTTCCTCAACGACCTGCAAAGCGAATATGCCCGCAGAGGTACGGCCAACAGCGCAGCCATCACAGAGATAGGCGACTTCGCCATCACCCCAACCAACGCTTTCGTGGAGACAGCCTGGCTGTATCGCTATAAAGCCATCAACCGTGCCAACATTCTGATTGACAAGGTGAACGAGACTGCACTGCCAGAACAGGTGCGCAACGACTATGTGCGTACGGCCAAGTTCCTTCGCGCGCTCTATTATTTTGATCTCGTGCGACTGTTTGGCGATGTGCCCCTTGTGCTGCACGACGGAGAGGGCGAGGGAGAACCGCGTACCAGCAAGGATGAGGTGTATCGCCAGATTGTGGACGACCTTACAGAAGCTGAGGGCATCAGCGCCGGTTTCCCCCGTCTGAGCAGTGAGGCTTCGTCGCAGGCTGCATCCGGACTTCTCTCCAAAGTGTACATCACTTGGGCGCAGACAGACTCGGAATACTCAAAGGCACACCAGTCAGGACTATATCAGAAAGCCATCGAAGCAGCCGACAAGGTGATTGCCTCCGGAAAGTACAAGTTGATTGACAAATTCATCGACAATTGGTCGCTCGACAAGAAAGAAGGCCCGGAGCTTATCTTCACCGTAGAGCATAAGTTCGGCATCAACCGCAACGTGACAGGCCACTGCGTGTTCTCCACCGGTTTCGACAACAACAAACTGCCCGTTATCGCAGCCATCAACAACAACCTGTACTACGAATTCGACGCCAACGACCAGCGGCGCGACGCCTCTGTCACCCTGCGCTTGTTCGACCCCTCCAAGGGAGCGTATTTCGACTTCGACCGCCTGCGTTTCCGCAAGTACATCGACACGCTGTATATGGCCAACGAGAGCGCACCCTATATCTCCGGACAGAACACCAGTTCGTCGGTGCTGCGATTTGCTGAGGTGTTGCTGGTAAAGGCTGAAGCCGAGAACGAGCTGAACGGCCCGTCCGCAGCTGCCTACGAGGCGCTGAACGCCATACGCCGGCGTGCCTACTGGAATCCGACCAGCAACAGCCAGGGCAAGCCTGCCGACGGCACGCCTCTCGAACTGTCGGGGCTCAGCAAAGAGCAGTTCCGCCAGGCCGTGCAACAGGAGCGCTACTTGGAGTTCGTCACCGAGGGCAACCGTTGGTTCGACCTGAAACGCTGGCACATCTTGGTAAAAACCATCAAGGAAAAAGTGCCTGCCAGCGACCTGAAATACAAGAATGTCTCTACCCGCAACTATTATCTCCCCGTGCCCGAGACTCAGATAGAGCTCAACCCGCGTCTGGAACAGAACTGGGGGTATGCAGGCGAGGCATCAAACGACCCATACAGCGCATTGGGGTGGAAATGACAAACTCCAAGAGTTGAAACCAATGCAAAACTTGAGTAAAGGTAAAAAGTTAAATAGTAAAAAATAGGAAAACGATGAAAAATCAAGTGACAAACCTCCTTCGCAACTCACTGCTCATAGCAGCCGCTGCAACAATTTCAGCCAGTCAGAGTGTGGCCCAGACCGCTAACGATTACAACAAGCGCGAGCTTCTTTGGCAAGTGTTGGACCAGAGCCGTGCCAACGACTATGTGCCCGTGTTTTTCAACATCCACTTCAAGGACAAGGAAGGACAGAAGGCCGTGCAGTCGCATATCGACTGGTATAAGACCACCCATGTCGACTTCGTAAACGTCAAGTATGAGTATTTCCCCAAAATTCAAGCCGTCAGTAGCACGGAAGACTGGAATAAGATCAAGCCATTTGCCCCAGAGACGTGGGAGGAACAGCTCAACGTGGTTCGCCAGCTGAAACGCGAACTGGGCAGCGAGGCACTCATCATCCCCACCGTGTTCTCTCCCCTGCGCGTATTGATCCAGACGGCAGGTTCACAACTCAGCAGCGACCGCGAGGGACGCCGTCGCTTCGTGGAACTCATCAAGCAAGACCCTAAAGCCATCAAACCCGCTCTCGACGCTGTCACCCAAAGTCTGGTCTACTACATCCGCGAAGCCCGCAAGGCTGGTGCCGACGGATTCTACATCTCCAGTCAAGGCGACGATCTCGAGGAGTTTGGCGAGGGCGTGTTCGCCGACATCATCAAGCCCTACGACCGACAATTGAGCGACGTGGCTGCCGAGGTGGCTCCGTTCAACATCCTTCATATCTGCGAGAGCGGCGGCCATTTCACTCCCGAGACTTTCAACGACTATCTCGACTATCCCGGCAGCGTTATTAATCCGCCAGTCCACAACTGGAAGGACAAAAGCCTCAGTCTGACCGACATCAGCCGTCTGTTCCATCGTCCCGTGCTGGGTGGACTCAACAACCGCAGCGAGGCGCTCAAGAAGGGTGACCTGGAAGCGCTGAAGGCTGAGGTGGATGAGATCCTGCAGCATGCGCCTGCCAACTTCATTTTCGGTGCCGACGACTCTGTGTTCAACGATGTCGACCAAGAGGTGCTGCGCAAACTGGTGGATTATATCCACAATTGGCGCCTGACACATAAGAAATAATAAAAATTTTCCTTAACTTTGCAGCGATGAAGAGAACACTGATATGGATTGGTGCACTCGTTGTGGGTGCAGTGCTTGGATTGTTGGGACTTGGATGGCTCAACGGCGTGATGAACTTTGTGGCAACGGTATATACGCGGTTGTTTCAATTATTAGCTGTGCCGACGATAGTGCTGGCCGTCATCACCACCTTTGCCACCTTCGGCTCGAAAGGCTCTGGCCGCATCTTTGGCCGCACGCTCACCTATACA
>CADBLU010000329.1 GCA_902795605.1 uncultured Prevotellaceae bacterium
CATTTTTAAGCGCTTCAGGATGGGCTTGAACCAACGACCCCCTGATTAACAGTCAGGTGCTCTAACCAACTGAGCTACTGAAGCAGTGTTTCTTGATTGCGGATGCAAAAGTATAGTGTTTTTTTGATTCCACCAAACTTTTTGGGGGAAAATTTTATTTTTTCATGAAAAACGGCCATTTTTTTGGCGAAAATAGGCGTTTTACCATCATAATGATGTATTTTTGCAGCACAAAAAGCCACCTACTTATCAATTCACATGGAGATACGACGCATTCTTCTGACCGCCCTGTCCGCCCTGACGCTTACCTGCGCCATGGGCCAGACCGACAGCGACCACAATTTCGAAGTGAAGAAAAACCTCGACGTGTTCAACGCCATCTACAAGCACCTCGACATGGTGTATGTGGACACACTCGACGCCCAGGAGGTGATAGGCACCGGCATCAAGGCGATGCTGCGGAGCCTCGATCCCTACACCGAATACTACCCCGAGGAGAACATGAAAGACCTCAAGGAGATCTACACGGGGAAGTTTGCGGGCATCGGCGCACTCATCCGCTACAACACCAAGATCAAGCGCGTGGTCATCGACGAGCCCTATGAGGGCATGCCCGCCGACAAGGCCGGCCTGCGCAAGGGCGACATCATCCTGAGCATCGACGACTCGTCGATGGTAGACAAGAGCGTGAGCTACGTGAGCGACCACCTCCGCGGCGACCCCGGCACGAGCTTCATCCTCAAGATACAGCGCCCCACGACGGGGAAGAAGATGCAGATGAAGATCACCCGCAAGACCATCCAGACACCCTCTGTGCCCTACTACGGGCTGCAGTCCGACGGCATCGGCTACATCCACCTGAGGCAGTTCACCGACGGTTGCGCCAAAGAGGTGCGCAACGCCTTCATCGAGATGAAGGAGAAAGGCATGAAAGGTCTGGTGCTCGACCTGCGCAACAACGGCGGCGGCTCTGAGTCGGAGGCCGTGCAGATAGTCAACATCCTCGTGCCCAAAGGCCAGCTCATCGTGTCCAACCGCGGCAAGCTCAAGCGCTCCAACATCGACTATGTGACGAAAGTGGAGCCTATCGACACCGTGATGCCCGTCGTGGTGCTGGTGAACGACATGACCGCCAGCGCCAGCGAGATTACCAGCGGCGCCCTGCAGGACCTCGACCGCGCGGTGGTGCTCGGCACACGCACCTACGGCAAGGGACTGGTGCAGACGAGCGTGGACCTGCCCTACAACGGCAGCCTCAAACTCACCAGCAACAAATACTACATCCCCAGCGGGCGCTGCATACAGGCCATCAACTACAAGCACGCCAAGGGCGGGTATACCGAGCACATCCCCGACTCGCTCACGAAGGTGTTTCACACCGCGCATGGCCGTGAGGTGCGCGACGGCGGAGGCATCATGCCCGACGTGGTGGTGGAGGCCGACTCGCTGCCCAACATCGCCTACTACCTCGCCTCCTCGGGCACCGACTCCACCGAGGTGATGCTCGACTTCGAGGTGGACTACATCGCCCGTCATGCCACCATCGCCCCGCCCGCCGAGTTCGACATCACCGACGCCGAATATGAGCAGTTCAAGCAGTGCGTGCTCAACAGCGGCTTCAACTACGACCCCGAAAGCGAGAAATACCTCTCCCACCTGAAAAAGCTCGCCACCTTCGAGGGCTACTACGACGACGCCAAGGAGGAGTTTGAGCGGCTCGAGAAGAAGCTCACCCACAACCTGGCCAAAGACCTCGACTACAATAAGGAGCAACTCAAGAAAATCCTCGCCAACGATATCGTGGCCGCCTACTACTACCAGCGCGGCGCCATCGAGAACGGACTCCGGGGCGACAAGCAGATGATGGAAGCCACACGCCTCATCAACCACCGCGACGAATACGACCGCATCCTCAGACCCTGAGCCGGACCTCCAGATGATGAGCCTGCCGCTTCTGACCGCAGCAGGCAAAAAATCCTGAATCGCCTTGGCATAATGGATTGCAACCGCCCGAAAACACCATAAAATTAGGGCGTAGAGAGGAAAAATACATAAAAAATTTTGCTGCGTGCGCAAAATTTCGTAATTTTGCACCGTTCAGTGGAATGAGGGGCTTGCAGAAAGCCCCTCATTTTCATTATAATCAGACAAATATGATAGAGAAAGCAACGATCACAAAACTCGTCGGGGAGTGGCTTGAGGGCAAGGACTACTTCCTCGTAGACACAGAAATCAGCCCAGACAACAAAATCACGGTAGAGATAGACCATGCCGACGGCGTGTGGATAGAAGACTGCGTGGAACTCAGCAGGTATATCGAAGACCATCTCGACCGCGACAAGGAAGACTTTGAACTCGAAGTAGGCTCGGCAGGCCTCGGACAGCCCTTCAAGGTGCCCCAGCAATACATCAATTTCGTGGGTAAGGAGGTGGAGGTGCTCGACCAAGACGGCAAGAAAACCAAAGGAATCCTCAAGTCCGTCGACGGCAGCACCTTTGTCGTGACCACACAGGTGAAGATGCGCCCGGAAGGAAAGAAAAGACCGGTGCTCACCGATGTCGACATGACCTTCGACATGGAAAAAGTAAAATACACAAAATATATAATCAGTTTCAAATAAAGCTATGGCAGCAAAGAAGACAACAGACCAGAAACCGAACATGTTCGAGACATTGAAGGAGTTCAAGGAAACGAAGAACATCGACCGTGCCACGCTCGTCAGCGTGCTCGAAGAGAGCTTCCGCACCGTCATCTCCAAGATTTTCGGCAGCGACGAGAATTTCGACGTCATCGTCAACCCCGACAAGGGCGACTTCGAAATCTATCAGAACCGCACCGTGGTGCCCGACGGCGAGGTGACAGACCCCAGTAAGGAAATCGCCCTCTCAGAGGCCCAGAAACTCGATCCCGACTATGAGGTGGAGGAAGAGGTGAGCGAGCGCATCGAGTTTGAGAAATTCGGCCGCAGAGCCATCCTCAACCTGCGCCAGACCCTGGCCTCCAAGATCCTGGAGCTCGAGCACGATTCGCTCTTCAATAAATACAAAGACCGTGTGGGCCAGATCATCAGCGGCGAAGTCTACCAGACATGGAAGAGAGAGGTGCTCATCGTCGACGACGAGAACAACGAGCTCATCCTCCCCAAGTCGGAGCAGATTCCCAGCGACCAATACCGCAAGGGTGAGACCATCCGTGCCGTCATCCTCAGGGTGGACAACGAGAACAACAACCCCAAGATCATCCTCTCGCGCACAAGCCCCGTGTTCCTCGAGAGACTCCTCGAGGCCGAGGTGCCCGAAATCAACGACGGACTCATCTCCATCAAGAAAATCGCGCGCATGCCGGGAGAGAGAGCCAAGGTGGCCGTGGAGAGCTACGACGACCGCATCGACCCCGTCGGCGCCTGTGTGGGCGTGAAGGGCAGCCGCGTGCACGGCATCGTCAGAGAGTTGTGCAACGAGAACATCGACGTGATCAACTACACCTCCAACATCAAGCTCTACATCCAGCGTGCCCTCTCGCCCGCCAAGGTATCGAGCATCAACATCGACACGGAGAACCGCAAAGCCGACGTCTACCTCAAGCCCGAGGAGGTGTCGCTGGCCATCGGAAGGGGCGGCCTCAACATCAAGCTCGCCTCGATGCTCACCGAATACACCATCGACGTATACAGAGAGATTCAGGAGGACGAGGCAGAGGAAGACATCTACCTCGACGAGTTCTCAGACGAGATCGACCAGTGGGTCATCGACTCTATCAAGCGCATCGGCCTCGACACCGCCAAAGCCGTGCTCAAGGCTCCCCGCGAGATGCTCGTGGAGAAGGCCGACCTTGAAGAGGAGACTGTCGACAACATCATCAGCATTCTCAGGGCTGAATTTGAGAAATAACCCGGATAACAAAAATCAAAAATCAGAATGGCTATAAGATTAAATAAAGCATTAAGAGAACTCAACATAGGACTCCAGACGGCAGTGGAGTTCCTCAGGAAGAAAAGCAGTCTGGGTGAAGTAGAGGAAAATCCCAGTTTCAAACTCAACGATGAACAATATGCCGCCCTTGTGGAGGAATTCAAGAGCGACAAGGAAGTCAAGAACATAGCAGCCAATATCTTCCCTAAGAGATCCAAAGAGAAAGAGAAGAAGAAAGAGCAGGAGAGCCACAGGGCCGAAGACCTGCTCGAGACAGGCAGGGAGCGCGGAAGGCTCGTCGGGAAAATCAACCTCGACCAGGCCGGACGCCCCGTGCGCAAGCAAGAGCCCGCCACACCCGCTGCCGAGAGCGGCAAGCCCCAGGCGGCCGAGGCCGAGAGCCCTGCCACACCTTCCAAGAAAGAACCGGAGACTCCTGTGCAGACTCCTGAGCCCACGGCGGAGGTGCAATCTGCCGAAACCACTCCTGCCGAAACCGCTCCCGCAGAGACTGCTCCCGCCGAGGTGAAGCCCGCCGAGGAGAAGCCTGTGGAGAAGGCCCCCGTGGAAGAGCAACCCGCAGAGGAGGCCCCACAGCAGACCGCCGAGCAGCCTGCCGCGGCCGCCGGCACTCCTGCCGAAGAGGAGACAACCCCTGAGGCTGCCCCCGAGACACCTGCCGCCACAGAGCCGCAGGCCACCAGCAAAGAGCCCGAGATCTTCAAGATCAGCACTGAGCCTGCCGCCACCCCCAACCCCGTAGGCAAAATCGACCTGTCGACCATCAACACCACTACCCGCCCCAAGCGCAAGAGCAAGGAGGAGCGGCGCAAGGAGCGTGAGCAGAAACAGCAGGGCGCCACGGCACAGGGAGGCGAGAAGAAGAAGCGCGTGCGCATCGGCAAAGAGCGCGTCGACATCGCCGCCGCCAGCCAGTCGACCCAGCCTGCCTCAGGCGGACAGGGCCAAGGCCAGGGACAGGGCAAGAACAAGGCAAAGAAGACCAAAGACCGCAAGCGTCCCACCCGCCAGATAGAAGTCAACGACGAGGATGTGGCACGGCAGGTGAGAGAGACTCTGGCCAAGCTCACCAACAAGACCCAGCAGCACAAGATGGGTGCCGACCACCGCAAGAAGCGCCGCCAGAAAGAGCAGGAGCGCCAGCAGGAAATCATCGCCGAGCAGAAGGCGGAGAGCAAGATTCTCAAGCTCACCGAGTTTGTGACCGTCAGCGAGTTGGCCACCATGATGAACGTGGGCGTCAACCAGGTCATCGGCACCTGCATGAGCATCGGCATCATGGTGAGCATCAACCAGCGCCTCGACGCCGAGACCATCAATATCGTGGCCGACGAGTTCGGCTTCCAGACAGAATACGTCAGCGCTGAGGTGCAGAACGCCATCACCGAGGAGGAGGACGACGAGAACGACCTCGAGCCCCGCGCACCCATCGTCACCGTCATGGGACATGTGGACCACGGCAAGACCTCGCTGCTCGACTATATCCGCAAGACCAACGTCATCGCCGGTGAGGCCGGAGGCATCACACAGCATATCGGTGCCTACAACGTGGAGCTCCCCGACGGACGACGCATCACGTTCCTCGACACTCCCGGCCACGAGGCGTTCACCGCTATGCGTGCCCGTGGAGCCCAGATGACCGACCTCGCGATTATCATCATCGCGGCCGACGATGCGGTCATGCCGCAGACGGTCGAGGCTATCAACCACGCGCAGGCTGCCGGTGTGCCGATGGTATTCGCCATCAACAAGGTGGATAAGCCGGGTGCGAACCCCGATA
>CADBLU010000330.1 GCA_902795605.1 uncultured Prevotellaceae bacterium
ATCATAGGAATCAACGTGGAGCGGAAGTCCTGCAAGAAGATATACACCACGAGGAAGACGAGCAAGAGGGTCATCACAAGGGTGAACACCACTTCCTCGATACTGGCATAGAGGAATTCCGTGACGTCGTAGTTGATCTTATACTTCATGCCCGGAGGGAACAGCTTGGCCTGCTCCTCCAACTCTTTCTTCACGTTCTTGGCAATCTCATTGGCATTAGAGCCGGCAATCTGCTGCACCATACCCATCACCGACGGGATGTTGTTGTTCTTCATCGCCACCGAGTACTGCAGTCCGCCAAGTTCCACACGGGCCACGTCCTTCAGTTTCACGGTGTTGCCGTTGGCGTCGCTCTTGATGATGATATTGCCAAACTCTTCGGCATTCTTCAGACGGCCGGTATAGCGCATGGCATACTCATAGGCCACATTCGACTGCTCGCCGAAGGAGCCGGGGGCGGCTTCCACGTTCTGCTCCGCAAGCACGTTGGTGATGTCGGAAGGCATCAGGTCGTGCTGCTTCATCACCTCAGGGTCGAGCCAGATGCGCATGGAGTAGGTCTTCACACCCGGCGACTGCACGTCGCCCACACCCTGGATACGCTTGATGGCGGGCACCACGTTGATGTTGCTGTAGTTGGTGAGGAATTCGTCGTCGTAGCGGCCGTCGCTGGTGAGCGTATACATCATCACCTGCGATGTCTGGCGTTTCATCACGGTGACACCGATGCGGGTCACCTCGGCAGGCATCAGCGCAAGGGCCTGCTGCACACGGTTTTGCACGTTGACGGCGCACATATCGGGGTTCATGCCCTGCCTGAAGAGGATGTTAAGGCTGGCCGAGCCGCTGGAGGCCGACGAACTGATATAGTCCATGCCTTCCACACCGTTGATGCTCTCCTCCAGGGGCACGAGCACCGAGTTTTTCACCGTCTCGGCATCAGCTCCCGGGTAACTGGTGAACACCACGACGGTAGGGGGAGCGATATCCGGATACTGCTCGATAGGGAGCGTAACCAGTCCGATAAAGCCCAGGAGCACAATGACGATGGAAATCACCGTCGAGAGTACCGGGCGTTTTATAAACGTTGTAAATGTCATGTTCTCTGTTGTTTATGATACTGGAATGTCAGGGATTGAGAGGGGGATGAGGTTTACTTCTTCCCTGTCATCGCATCGACAAATCCCTTTGCCGAGCCGTCGGTGCCGATTTTGCCCGACTCGTCGATCTTCTTCTTATACTGAGCAGGTGTGATAGGCACGATTTCCATGCCGTCGGTGAGTTTCGTCAGACCATTGGTGACATATTTGTCGCCGATGTTCAGTCCGCCGGTCACGACATAGTTGACACCGTCGTTTTGCGGATTGACGGTGATCTCGGTGTATTTCACCTTGTTTTCGGCACCCAGCACATAGACGAACTTCTTGTTCTGCACCTCAGAGACACACGACTGCGGAATCACGATGGCCGAACTGTTCTCGCGGGGCACGAGGATGGAGCCGGAGCCGCCGCTCTTGAGCAGGTGCTCAGGATTGGGGAAGCGGGCAATCATCGACACCGAGCCGGTGGCGGCATCAATCACACCGCTCACCTTCACCACCCTGCCCTCATGGGCATAGACAGAACCGTCGGCGAGTTTCAGACGCACCGGAGGATAGGCGCTGACAGCGGCATTGAGGCCGCCGGCACTCTTGGTCATCTCGAGCACGTCTTTCTCTGTCATCGAGAAATAGACCTCCATCGCGCTGATATTGGAGACGGTGGTGAGAGCGGGCTGGCTCGAGGCGCTCACCAGGGCACCCACCTTGTAGGGCAGACTGCCCACCACGCCGCTGGCCGGACTCTTCACGAAGCAGAAGCTGAGGTTCTCCTTGGCCGAGGCCAGGTTGGCCTGTGCCTGTGCCAAGGCTGCCTTGGTCTGGTTCACCTGGGCCTGGGCACTGGTATAAGCGTTCTTGGACGACTGCAACTCAAAATCGCCGATGACGCCATTGGCATGGAGTTGCACGCTGTTGTCGTATTGCAGTTTGGAGGTGCTGAGCTGAGCCTCGGCAGTGTTGATAGAGGCCTGCGCCTGGTTGACCGCTGCCTGTGCCTGACGGACGGCGGCCTGGAAGGTCTCGTTGTCGATGACAAAGAGCACCTGGCCGGCACCTACCGACTGACCCTCATGCACATTGACACGGGTGATGAAGCCCGATGCCTTGGGACGGATCTCCACATCCTGCACACCTTTGATGGTGGCGGGATACGTGGTCTGCGACATAGCGGTGCTGGCTCCCACTGTCTCCACGGGATATTCATTGTCGCCGAAATCAGGGGCGCCACCGCTCTTTCCGCCACATGCCACAAGGCATGCAGCAGCTGCTACAAGCAGAAAAAATTTTGATGTTCTCATACCTATTTAATTATTGAATTGATGCCATAAAAGAAAACTCAAAAACCTGTTGCGGGTTTTTTCGACATGCAAAGTTACTAATAATGCCTAAAACCGCCGTTATAGCGGGCTTATATTTAACATTATTTTTTAGTTGACGCCAAGACGGGAACGCTAATCTGCCTCGGTGGTAACAGCATGAAGCTATTCCTCGGTGAGCTCCCGATATTTTTCCTCGAGCAGCCGACGGAGGGTCTCCGGCTCGTTGGGCACACGCCCATCGAGCACGGCGTCCTTGATGTAACTCTTGAGGATGCCCACGACAGGCCCTTGCTGGAGTCCGAACATCTCCATGATCTGCACTCCGTCGATACAGGGCTGGAAGAGCCGCTTATAGTCTTTCACCTTGAGAGCCACGATCTTTTCCCTGACGATGCGGAAATTGTCGAGGAAGCGCTGCTTCTTCACCATGTTCTTGCTGGTGATGTCGGCCTCGCAGAGCAGCATGAGGTCGTCGATGTCATCCTCCGCGTCGTTGAGGAGCCGTCTCACGGCACTGTCGGTGACATCCTCATCGGCGATGACGATGGGGCGCATGTGCAGGTCGACAAGTTTCTGCACATATTTCATCTTCTGGTCGAGGGGCAGCTTGAGCCGTCTGAAAATCTCGGGCACCATCTTGGCACCGATATAGTTGTGGTTGTGGAATGTCCACCCCTGCAGCGGGTCCCACCGCTTGCTCTTGGTTTTTCCCACATCATGGAGGAGCGCTGCCCACCTGAGCCACAGGTTGTCAGAGTTTTTGCTCACATTGTCGAGCACCTCCAGCGTGTGGTAGAAATTGTTTTTGTGGGCACGCCCGTTGCGCGTCTCCACCTCGTCGAGCTGCTCTATCTCAGGCAGGATGAGCGGGAGCAGTCCGCAGCGCTGCAAGTCGACAAAGCCCTTGCTCGGTGTCTTGCTCATCATGATTTTGTTGAGTTCGGTGCTCACACGCTCGGCACTGATGATTTCCAGGCGCTGGGCATTGCGCTCCAAGGCGGCGAACGTCTCGTCGTCGATATAGAAGTTGAGCTGGGTGGCGAAACGCACGCACCTGAGCATGCGCAGAGGGTCGTCGGAGAAGGTGATGTCGGGGTCGAGGGGAGTGCGTATGCAACCATAGGCCAGGTCGTCGAGACCGCCGAAGGGGTCGACCAACTGCCCGAAGCTGTCGCTGTTGAGACAGATGGCCATCGCATTGATGGTGAAGTCGCGGCGGTTCTGGTCGTCTTCGAGGGTGCCGTCCTCCACGATGGGCTTCCGGCTCTCGCGGCGGTAGCTCTCGCGGCGTGCTCCCACAAACTCCACCTCCATATTTCCGAACTTCACCTGCGCCGTGCCAAAGTTCTTGAAGACAGAGAGATGGGCGCGCTTGCCCAGGCGTGCCTTCAACTGCTTGGCCACCTCGATGCCGCTGCCCACCACCACCACGTCGATATCCTCCGACGGGCGTTCAAGGAAAAGGTCGCGCACATAGCCTCCCACCACATAACACCTCACGCCGAGTTGGTCGGCGGTCTCTGAGATTTGGTGGAAAATATCTTTGTCGAGTAGCTGTGCCAGTTCGGCATCTGTATATTCTTTCATTGGGAAATTCCGGTTTGAGAGTGCAAAATTACGTCATGCGGGGCGAAAAACAAAACTTATCGGCTTTTTTTTGAAGGTAGGTTCTATTAATTATGTCGAGACGATTTTTGATTTTTAGTCGAGAGCAGAGTGTAAGTCGAAAAGGGAGTATAGCGGGCTA
>CADBLU010000331.1 GCA_902795605.1 uncultured Prevotellaceae bacterium
AGAGCACGACCTTGCCAAGGTCGGGGTCGCGAGTTCGAGTCTCGTTTACCGCTCTTTTTTTAGGATAAGAAAAACCCAATCAATGAATTTATATATCAGATATTTTGACAAGGAGACATTGGTTTTCAATGCCGACGAGGCTGTGCAGTTTCTCGCCTCTATCCCTGAAATAGGTATGAATCCCCAAATTGAGTCGGATGTCCGTGAGTATGTGGCAAGCGACGTTTATTATCCTAAAAGATATAAGGTGCGTCCGCGTGTCTATTTCATCATCATCAAGACTGAGGCTTCCACCATGCTCGACTTCAAACAGAAGAAGGCATTGCGCAACAATGGCGGCAATCCCGCACAGGAGCGCAAGGAGACCGCACCCGTGGTCACCCGCCTCAACGAGGAGCGCCAGGGTTGGTATGAGGGAACGCTCGACTTCAAGCGTGTCGTACTGGTGCCTGTCACCGGCAAGCATGAGTATCGCGACACTCATTTCGTGGCCCGTTGCAAGGCCTTGTCGGGCCTCGACTGCTACAACCGCATCGTGGAGCATCTGCGCGACCGTGTCGACAGCCGCAGCCAGTTCCCGTCGGCCAAAGGCAAGTCGTTCAAGTTCAAATATCTGGGTATGTGGAAATAACCACGGACTAATCAAAGGAGGAGAAAGATGAACAAGGTAATGCTCATTGGCAATGTAGGCAAGGATCCGGTAATCACCTATTATGACACCGACCAGCCCATGGCCGTTTTCACGTTGGCAACCACAGAGCGTGGTTACACACTGCAGAACGGCACTGTGGTGCCCGACCGCACCGACTGGCACAACATCGTGCTGTGGCGCGGACTGGCCAAAGTGGCCGAGCGCTATGTGCACAAGGGTGACAAAATCTATGTCGAGGGCCGTCTGAGATACCGCATGTATGACGATCAGAAGGGTGCCAGGCGCTATGTGACCGAGATTGTGGGTGAGAATATGGAACTGCTCTCTCCCAAGCCTCAGACGCAGCAGCCTCAGGACAAACCCGACGGGGGAGGCGACATCCCTTCGGATGCCGACCGTCCTTTCTGATGCAATACTGACGCGTTTTGGATACAATCGACTATTTTCAACAGACCTTGAGCGATGTCCACCTGCTGGCGCCCGGATTGGGCGTATGGCTGTCGGCAGCGCTCACTGTCGTTTTGTTGTTTCTCTCGGGCTATGCCAGTGCCTCCGAGATCGCTTTCTTCAGTCTCTCTCCCTCTGACCTCAACTCGCTCGACCCTGACCACAATGCCGCCGACCGTAATATCCAGCGACTCAGGGAAGAGAGTGAGCGCACGTTGGCTACAATCCTTATCACCAACAACCTGGTCAACGTCACCATCATCATGCTCTGCAACTATATCTTTGCGAATGTGGTGGACTTCGGCAAGGCACTGTGGCTCCAGTTTCTCTGCATCACCGTCATCCTCACTTTCCTCCTGCTGCTCTTCGGCGAAATCATGCCCAAGGTCTATGCGCGGCAGAACTCGCTCAGATATTGCCGTTTCTCGGCGGGGGGCATCATGCTGCTCCGGAGGCTCTTCTGGCCGATTGAGACGGTGCTGATGAGCAGCGGCGCACTGGCGGGCAAGATGGTGCACAAGGAGACGCACATGCTGAGTGTCGACGACCTGGAGCAGGCGCTCGAACTCACCGACAAGGAGGACATCAAGGTGGAGCAGAGCATGCTCGAGGGCATCATCCGCTTCGGCGACGAGACGGCCAAGGAGATTATGACCCCGCGGCAGGACATCGTCGACCTGAGTATAAAAGACGACTTCACGACCGTGGTCAACTGCATCGTGGAGAACAACTACAGCCGCATCCCTGTCTATCAGGGCAATGCCGACAATATCCGCGGTGTGCTCTATATCAAGGACTTGCTTCCGCATATCGGCAAGACGGCCAGTTTCAGATGGCAAAGCCTTATCCGCCCGCCTTATTTCGTGCCTGAGACAAAGAAGATCGACGACTTGCTGCGTGAGTTTCAGGAAAACAAAATCCACATCGCCATCGTGGTGGATGAGTTCGGAGGCACCAGCGGTCTCGTTACCCTCGAGGACATCCTCGAGGAGATTGTCGGTGAGATACACGACGAGTACGACGAGGAGGAGAAGAATTACACACGAGTCAACCAGAACACTTATATCTTCGAGGGCAAGACGCTGCTGTCTGATTTCTGCAAGATCCTGGAAATCGACGTCGACGAGTTTGCCGAGGTGGAAGGAGATGCCGACTCGCTTGCGGGCCTGCTGCTGGAACTGAAGGGGGACTTCCCCAAGGTGGGCGAGAAAATCGTCTTCGGCAACTACACCTTTGAAGTCATGGCCATCGACCAGCGCCGCATCTCACGGGTGAAGGTGGTCATACACTCTTGAGCTTGGTTTAGGAGAATAAGTATAGGAGTTTAGGAGAATAACTCTGATATAGGAGTTTAGGAGTTTAGGAGTTTAGGAGCTTGGGAGTTTAGACATTACCTTTGTTTACACTCCGGGGCTCCATCACTATCATATAACAACAATGGCGGCGGGCAACCCGTCGCCATTGTTGTTTTCACTTCGGGTTATCGTCCCGAATCATGACTCCCCAACAGGCGATAGTATTGTCTAAACTCCTCTACTGAGGTGCCAGTCGTAGACCTTTTTGCCCAAACAGGCGATAGTATTGTCTAAACTCCTAGACTCCCAAACTCCTAAACTCCTAATCCCGTAATCTCCTAATCTCCAAGAACTTACATTCTCCTTCAAAGCCAAGTGCTCAGAGCACCCCTTTGGTCGATGGCAGTTCGTAGTGATAGATGTCGCGGCGCACGGCCATTTTCAGGGCGCGTGCCAGAGCCTTGAAAATCCCTTCTATCTTATGGTGCTCGTTGGTGCCCTCGGCCTTGATGTTGAGGTTCATGAGGGCGGCGTCGCTGAGACTCTTGAAGAAATGGAGGAACATCTCAGTGGGCATGTCGCCGATGCGTTCACGGTGGAACTCAGCATCCCAGACGAGCCATGGTCGGCCGCCGAAATCGAGGGCCACGCTGGCCAGACAGTCGTCCATGGGCAGGCAGTAGCCATAGCGCTCGATGCCGCGCTTGTCGCCGAGAGCCCGCCGGATGCACTCTCCCAGTGCGATGGCTGTGTCTTCGATGGTGTGGTGCTCGTCCACATGCAGGTCGCCGTCGACATGCACGCGCAGGTCCATCATGCCGTGCTTGCCTATCTGCTCGAGCATATGGTCGAAGAAGCCCAGGCCCGTGTGGATGTCGCAGTGGCCGTGTCCGTCGATGAGCAGGTCGACGTCGATGTCGGTCTCCTTTGTGGTGCGGCGCACGGAGGCATGACGCTCGCCGGCCATCAACTGCTCGGCGATGAAGTCCCAGTCCACGCCCTCGTCGCCTAAGATGAGCGCCTTGCAGCCAAGCCGCTGCGCCAGCAACCGGTCGGTCTCGCGGTCGCCAATGACATAGCTCCCGGCCAGGTCGTAGCGGTCGTTGCCGATATACTCCTTGAGCATGCCGGTGCCCGGTTTGCGGTCGGGGTGGTTGTCCTCGGGGAAATGACGGTCGATATGGATGGCGTCGAAGGTGATGCCCTCGCTCTCTAATGTCTGGAGGATGAAGTTGTGCACGGGCCAGAACGTATCCTCGGGGAAGGAGTCGGTGCCCAGTCCGTCCTGGTTGCTCACCATGACGAACATGAAGTCGAGCCGTTCACGGATAAAGGCGAGGTTGCGGAATACGCCTTTGGTGAACTTCAGTTTCTCGAAACTGTCTATCTGTTCGTCTTCAGGCTCCTCGATGAGGGTGCCGTCGCGGTCGATGAAAAGGATGCGTCGTGGTTTCTGGGTGATGGGGTCGTTGTTCATAATGCTGAGTTTTCGCTGTTGTCGGTGTCAGTGTCGTTGTCTGTCAGTCGGGTGTTACGGCGCTCTTCGCGCTGCTTCTCTATGGAACCATACATGAAGAGTGTCACGAGCAGCACAAACATGCTCACATACCAAAGGAGGATGAGGGTGACGGCATAGGTGGCGGCGTGCAAGGCGATGAAATGTGCCGGCATGCCCAGGGGGTCGCCGTTGAGGTATCCTACGATGGAGTAGGTGTGAGCGGTGACGAGGATGATGAGGGGGATGCTGATGATGAGGGTGATGATGCCCGTGATGATGCCTGTGATGAAATAGGTGATGAAGATGAAGCCGAGATAGCGCAGGCCTGTGCGGTAGGCCTTGAACGACAGTAGGTTGGCGTCCTCATCGATGAGGTAGCGCATGAACACATAGTTGAGCGGCAGTGAGAGGAGGAAAACCACGAGCAGTGCGGCGAGCACCACGACCCAGTTATCGGTCAGCGTGGTAGGGATGTCGGCACCCAGGTGGCGCGCCAGCAGCCAGACGCCACCGCAGATGAGTGCACCCACCACGGCGACGATAATCACCTCTAAGGCGAATATGCCGAGGAGCCTCATCACGTTCCATCGCCGCCGCTGTCCGTTGAGCATGCTCATCATGCGTGCCAAGGCCCAAAAGGCGCAGACGAGGATGGCGGGGATGCTGATGGCGAAGAAAGCCAGGAACCACCCCGTGTGGGCTTCGACCAAAGCCTCTATGCGCGGGTCGCGCATGTTGATGGTCACGAAGATGCCGCTGAGGATGCCGAGCAGCAGCACGGGCAGCCATGTGCAGCGGAGAATGTTCCTCGTGTTCTCGCAGAGCAGTTTGTAGGCTGCCTGGATGCACGACGAGAAACTGCGGCTTTTATAGATAAATTCCTTTTCCATGTGTCTTTTCCTTTTTCCTAGTGTCTTTATTTTGTGGGGAGACTATTTCATGCGGCGTCGCATCTCCGCGCAGCAGATGGCGGTGGCGATGGCCACGTTGAGACTGTCGGCGGTGGCGTGGCCGGGAGGGTAGGGAGGGATGAGCAGACGGTGAGTCACGAGGGCAGTCACCTCGGCACTCAGCCCGTTGCCCTCGTTGCCCATCACCAGCAGACCGGCAGGGGTGAGCGGCGTGGAGTAGAGGTCGTCGCCGTCGAGCAGCGTGCCGTAGACGGGAGTGCCGGCGGGCAGCGAGTCGATGAGCGGCGGCAGTGGGGTATAGGTGAGGCGCACGCGGGCGATGCTGCCCATCGTGGCCTGCACCACCTTCGGACTGTAGGCGTCGGCGGTGTCGGGACTGCAGAAGATATGGCTGATGCCGAACCAGTCGGCGATGCGGATGATGGTGCCCACGTTGCCGGGGTCCTGCACACCGTCGAGTGCAAGACACAGACGACTGGAGATGAGCGTGCCTGCCTCCTCGCACCTGTCGTAAGAGGGCAGGGGGAAGACCGCCAGCACCTGTTGGGGGTGCTGCAGAAAACTGATACGGCGCAGCTCGTCGTCGCTCACCACGGCGGTGTCGCAACGCAGACGGTGGCCATGGCTGGCAAACCACGCCTCCGTGGCCACCACGAGCAGGGGCTCGCTGGTAGCCATGAGGTCGCCCACCACTTTGGGACCTTCGGCCACAAACCGCTGCAGGGCCTGCCGGTGCTTCTTGCTCTCCAACTGCCGCAGCATCTTCGTCTGACTCTTACTGATCATTCTGTTTCTTTAAAGAATTTCACGCCTTTGTTTTCGGGTCCGTCGTGAAGGACACTGCAAAGGTAGTGCAAACCGAACGCAATGCAAAACAAAATACGAAGTTTTTGTTTTCATTGCTGAGGCGCAGCCCTTCGTGCACGCTGTAACAATGATATCACGCCTTTGAGATTCGCGGTTTTTGAAACAGAAGATCATAAAAGAGGCGGACTGGCACTCAGGAAAACGCCTGAATACCAGTCCGCCGCGATTTTGTTTATGACGGATGGGAATTGTGTCAGTGACTGCCCATGCCGGCACCGGCATCGTCCCCGTCGAACCAGATATTGTTGGATGTGGGGGCAACATATTCGTCATCGTTTCCGCCAATGTCGCTGATGTCTTCGTAACCCGTTTTTCCCTTTGCCTCCGACATCTTGACACCGCACAGATTCTCAAAATCCGCGATGTATGTTTCTACCACTGGCGGCATATATATCGATTTCTTTTTCATTGTCCGTTCCTCCTTTACTTTATGATTACTTTTTCACCATTCACAATATACATGCCTTTAGGCAGATTGTTCAGAGAAGTGGCGTTTTTGCTTACCAGTTGGCCGTTGATATGATAGATACCTTGCCTCTTTGCAGTATATGTGGGGTTGATGGAAACGATTTCCGGCATGCCCGTGGTGTTTGAGTCGTAGCCCATCTGCAAATAATTCACCGGCTGGTCCTCTGCCGAGTAAATCTTGAAATAGCAACGGTTTTGGGGGATTGCGACAGGATTGGAAAGACTCTTCACCTGATAGAAATTGTAGGGGAATTTCCCCGCTGCCGCTTCGTCGCCGACATAACTTGAATTGTTCTTGTCGTATTTGGCGTTGTAGCCAAAATAGAAATAGATGTGGTCATAGTCGCCTTCCTCATTGGGACTTACTGCCACCAGGTTCTCTCCTTCGTAAGTGCCTGTCATAGATATGTATACGTCAGGACGAGTGCTGCTGGGGTCATTAAAGGCAATGGTCTCCAACAGAGACTCGTCGCCCATGGCGGTCTCGTCAGTTCCCAATGCCAGCGGCAAGTATTTGTTGGCCAGAATCTCATCCGCCTTAAACAGATAGGGCTTGTTGGCCTCTATCTTGTCGGTCGGTGAGAAATGCAACGTATAGTAAGGATACTCTTCTATGGTCAGCCCGTCGTATTCCTGCACTCTCACTGCGGGAGTGACGTTGTCAGCGGCGGTTCCGAACCATTCTGCCAGATTATCCACATCATACGGAAGGACGAGGGTGATCCAATGGTCTGTCACATAATGCTCCTCCTTGGGGAAGATGGCCCTGACATAGACAATGGTGTTGGGTTTGGTGGGGATCAAGTCAGTGGCGCTTTCAGGATCCCAAGGTTCCGTCATGGCCTCATCATGGTAGTATTCGTATGTCAGATACGATTTCTTGTCGGTGAAATAATAGTCTACAGGCTTCTCAGTCACCTCTTTCTCGTAGAAATAGCGGTCGATGATGTTGTTGCTGTCGTAGGAGACACGGTATTCCACATGCCATATATTGGCGGTTGGTCCGGGTTCGGTCTTCATGGTGCCAAAAAAGAGGCACCATGTGATTTTGCCCTTGCTGTAGTCAAGCACAGCCTGGTCGGTGTACTCGCATTTGTTGTCCAGTTCATGGGGCTTGACGATGCTTGTGGAACCGCTCATGTTACGGTCGCCTATCACAGTGGTGTTGACAGACAGTTCGTCATTTTCTTGTGGCACTCCCAGGACAAACTGTTGGATGTGATTCTCCTCGTAGATAGAAAGGAATAATTGCCATCCGGGATCCATCGGGCTATTTTTCATGACAGGGGTTGCCTTATTCAAATGGTCCCCCACTTCATCAAGATTGTGCCCCAGCCAGTCGTCCATATCGGCTTTGTTCCTGATATTCAAATAGTAGCCGTCACCATAAAAAGCCCACAGGAAATTGTCTTCTGTGATACTTGCGTTGTGAGGCAATGCGAAGCCGCCGTCTCTCGCCTGCTTTTCCGCCAATACGTCTGTTCCATCCGTATAATAGTAATAGGCCAAACCGTTGGCATAGAAGGACCTTAGGTGATACCAGTAGGGTCCTACAGTGTCTGACAGCACAAAGGGAGAATCAAACACATAGTCGACATAGACGGTGGCGTCTTCTGCGGGAACCTCAGTGATTTCTTGTGTCATGGCCGCATCACTATAATACTTATAGGTGGTGTATGCACGCCAGAATTTCTGAGGCATGTTGCCCTCAAGGTTCGCACCCGCATTAAGATTGACAGACTGAGAGATTGTCCGTCCGTCCACATGGGTCGTCAAACTATATTCCACTGTAACAGCGAACATAGTTTGGAAATGCAGCATCAACATTGCGATCGATGCCACTAAGAATTTTGCGTAATTATTCCACTTCATAGTTACTTGGTATATTGGGGTGAATGTATTGTCTGCTTGATAAATGACTGGGCAAAGAATACATAAAAAAAAGAAATAATCATAATTTTTTTTGGGAGGAAGCGGCAATTATATGATTCAAGTCAATGTTATTCCCATCCCTGTGATTAGGGACAAGAAAAACTGCTCTGTGATGGTGATTCTTGGATAAAAAATCGTAATTTTGCACTTGCAATGAAGACATACGACTTCGGCAAGGGCTTTGGGGCCGGTGGTTGGCTCCCGCTGCTGATGGTGGCCGTCTGGGCTGTCATCACTGTCTCGTCGTGCTCTTCGGCCAAGTATATCCCCGACAACCAGTATCTGCTGCAGGGCGTGGAAGTGCGCTCGGTGGACAAGCATTTCGACGCCACCACCCTCGAGCAGTATATCCGCCAGAAAGGCAACTCCAAGTGGTTCTCCACATTCAAGATACCGCTGGGGGTGTACGCCATGTCGGGCCGCGACACCACGAGGTGGATCAACCGCACGCTGCGCAACATCGGCGAGGCGCCGGTGCTCTACGACACGCTGCAGGCGGCCCTCACATGCAGCGACCTGCTCACCGCCATGCAGAACATGGGCTATATGAGCGCGCGGGTGGACCACAGCGTGAAAGTGAAGGGCAAGAAACTCAAGGCCATCTATAAACTCTATCCCGGAGAGACCTTCGTCATCCGCCACATGCGCTATGACATCCAGGACGAGGCCATCGACCGCATCCTCACCGCCAATGACTCCGCCTCCCTGGTGTTGCACGACGGCTCGCCTTTCACCATCAACGGCCTCGACAGGGAGCGCACCCGTATCACCTCGCTGCTTATGGACCGCGGCTACTATAAGTTTCATAAGGAGTTCATCCGTTTCGATGCCGACACCATGCGGGGTAGCCGAATGGTGGACGTGACGATGCACCTGCTCAGATACCGTGAGCATAAGGACGCTCCCGAGACGTCGCACCCCTGCTACCATGTGCGCCATATAAGGTATGTCAGTCCCGACACCACCACGGTGCACCTCCGCCGCCACGTGCTCGAGAACAACACCGCGGTGGAGGAGGGGAAGCCCTTCAGCGCCAGCGCCGTGCAGCGCACCTACAATAACTTCAGCAGACTGCATGCCGTGAGATTCTCCAACGTGCGGTTCACCGAGGTGCCCGACTCCGGACTGCTCGACTGCACGCTCCAGTATGGCCTCAACAAACCCAGCACCATCATCTTCCAGCCTGAAGGCACCAACACTGCCGGCGACCTGGGGGCCGCCATGTCGCTCACCTATCAGAACCGTAATATTTTCCACGGGTCGGAACTGCTCTCGGTGCAGCTCCGCGGTGCCTATGAGGCCATCACCGGCCTCGAGGGTTACCAGAACGAGGACTATATGGAGTATGGTGTGGAGTCGAAAATCGCCTTCCCGAGACTTGTGGCTCCTCTGCTCTCCAAGGATTTCAAGCGCAGCTTCAACGCCACGTCAGAGCTCTCGCTGAGTTACAACATGCAGAACAGACCTGAGTTCCACCGCCGTGTCTTCTCCGCAGGATGGCGCTACCGGTGGGGAAAGCCCGGCGACCGCTGGACCTACAAACTCGATGCCATCGACCTCAACTACATCTACATGCCGTGGATCTCGCAGACGTTCAAGCATGAGTATCTCGACAGCGTGAGCAACCGCAATGCCATCCTCCGATATAACTATGAGGACCTCTTCGTCATGAGGACCGGATTCGGACTGACCTACAACAATGGCGTGAGTGCGGTGAAGACCAATATCGAACTCGGCGGCAACCTGCTACGCGCCGCAGCCTCTCTCTTCAACTTCAACCAGAACAGTCAGGGGCAGTATACGCTCTTCAACATCGCTTTCGCACAGTATGTCAAGGGCGACTTCGATTTCACCAGGGTGCTCAATATCGACGAGCACAACTCCATCGTCATGCATGCCGGTCTGGGCATCGCCTATCCCTACGGCAACAGCCGCGTGCTGCCCTTTGAGAAGCGCTATTTCTCGGGAGGCGCCAACTCGGTGAGGGGATGGAGCGTCAGAGGTCTCGGACCGGGTAAATACAAAGGTCACGAGGGGGCCATCGACTTCATCAACCAGACGGGCGACATGAAACTCGACCTCAACGTGGAATATCGCACCCACCTCTTCTGGAAATTCAACGGCGCCCTCTTCATCGACGGCGGCAATATCTGGACGCTCCGCGAATACAACGAACAGCCGGGCGGACAGTTCAAAATCGATGAGTTCTACAAGCAGATCGCTGTGGCCTACGGACTGGGTGTGAGGCTCAATTTCGACTACTTCATCCTGCGTTTTGATATGGGTATGAAGGCCGTCAATCCCGCCTATGAGACAAGCCGGGAGCACTACGCCATCGCTCATCCCGACTTTAGCCGCGACTTCTCTTTCCACTTCGCGGTGGGAATGCCATTCTGAGATTTGAATGCTGATTATGACGGGATTCCGTCTCTTCAGCGTGCACGGAGAATCCTGTCTCTACAGTGTGCGCGGAGGGTGATCGTATGAGGCAATTATGGCTCTCCGGGCAGAAGTTACTCCATGTAGGAAGAAAAAATGAACGAGTTCATTTTGTTCTTCAGAGATTTTTCGTAACTTTGCATCTGTCATGATGAAATTTATCGCTTTCGGAAGCGGAAGCAGCGGTAATTGCTATTGTCTCTTAACGGAGAATGACGGACTGATGATAGATGCCGGTGTAGGGACACGCTCCTTGAAGAAGTTCTTCAACGAATACGGAATCCCGATGACCGCTATCAGGAATATTCTCCTGACCCACGACCACGCCGACCACGTGAAGTCGGTGGGGAGTCTGAGTCATGACCTGTGCTTGCCTGTCTACTCCACGCGCAAGGTGCATCAGGGCGTGCGCAACAATTATTGCGTGCGCCACAAGGTGGAGCAGAAGCATATCAGGTATGTGGAGAAGAACGTGCCGTTGACGCTGGGCGATTTTGTGATTACTCCTTTCGCCGTGCCCCATGACAGCAGCGACAATGTGGGCTATATGATAGAGCACGAGGGAGTGAAATTCTGCCTTGTCACTGATGTGGGCCATGTCACCGAAGAGATCAAGGGTTTTATCCGCGAGGCCAACTATCTGGTGCTTGAGGCCAACTACGATGCGGAGATGCTTCAGGGGGGCACTTATCCCCAACACCTGAAGGTGCGCATCAGCAGTGAGAACGGTCATCTGAGCAACTACGACTGTGGGATGACGCTGGCAGAGAACGCCACTCCGCTGTTGCGTCATGTGTGGCTCTGTCATCTCAGTGAGGAGAACAACCATCCGGAGTTGGCACGCATCACGGTGGAGCAGGTGCTGCGTCAGCATGGCATCATTGCCGGCAAGGACATCTTGCTGGATATTCTCAAGCGGAAAAGTCCGTCGGGTTTCTACGAATTGCTGTAGCGCGCTTTTGCCTCGCTGTATTCCTTTTCCCAGTTGAGTCCGATACTGTCGGTCATGTTGGGAAAAGACTGTGCGATACTCACATAGGCCAGTGCGGCCATCATATCACCCCTCATCTCATATCCATCGATAGCGGGCACCCGATAGGGCAGTTCAAAGTCGATATCGCCCTGCATGAGGGCTGCCGTCTGCATCGCTATCAACCTCACCTCGCCGGGAGAATAGTGGCTGAGGAGTTGCATGGCCCCCACCAACAACTCCACAATATCTGTCTTTGCCGCAGGGGCGGGGCGCTCTTTTTCTGGGTTTTCCGGGTCTTCCGGGGGCTCCGGTTTTTCCGGTTTTTCCGGTCTTTCCGGCTTTTCCGGTTTTTCCGGTTTTTCCGGTTTTTCTGGTTTTCCTATATCCTCTATCCCTTCTGTCTTCTCTTGATCCTCTTGATCCTCTTGATTCTCTTGATTTTCTTGGTTCGCCGGCTCTGAGTGGTCAGGGGATAATGGCTCGCCTGCCATCTCTTCTTGGGTGAAGAGCAGCAGTTGGCGTGGGTCGGGTTGGCGGCGGCGTTTATGTCTCCTGATCATCGGTTGTCAGATATGGGAATATCGGTTGTCAGAGTGAATAGACCGGTTGTCAGATGGGGGGAATATCAGTTGTCAGAGTGAGGATTTCGCCTGTAGAGGTGAAGATAAGAAACTCCAGCCGATGGATGGGATGCCATCGGCCGGAGCAGATATAGTTTCGACTTAGTAGGCGAAGAGGGGGTAGTTCTGCATCATCGTGTTGACGCGGGCCCTCACGCTGGCAATCACCTGCTCATCCTCGGGAGCGTTGAGTACCTCTTCGATGAGTTCGGCGATGACCACCATCAGGTCTTCTTTGGCACCGCGTGTGGTGATGGCGGGAGTACCCAGGCGGATGCCCGAGGTCTGGAAGGCACTGCGGCTGTCGAAGGGCACCATGTTCTTGTTGACGGTGATGTCGGCGGCCACGAGGGCGTTTTCAGCTACCTTACCTGTCAGGTCGGGATATTTCGAGCGGAGGTCTACGAGCATCGAGTGGTTGTCGGTGCCGCCGCTCACGATGGAGAAGCCGCGCTTCACCAGTTCCTCGGCGAGCACACGCGCGTTGGTCTGCACCTGCTTTGCCCACTCCTTGAATTCGGGCTGCAGCGCCTCCTGGAAGGCCACGGCCTTGGCGGCGATGACATGCTCGAGTGGTCCGCCCTGAATGCCTGGGAATACGGCGCTGTCGAGCAATTGGCTCATCATCTTCACCACACCCTTCGGAGTCTTCTTGCCCCAGGGGTTCTCGAAGTCCTTGCCCATCAGGATAATACC
>CADBLU010000332.1 GCA_902795605.1 uncultured Prevotellaceae bacterium
CTTCCGTCTCTGTCAATCCCACTTGCAGGCCGGCATTGTCGTAGTCTTCCTGCAGGGGCAGAGGCGCGAACTTTTCAAGGGCATTCACCACTTCTGATATTTTCACGCTTTTCAGCCTTTTAAGATATTGGAAATGCAAATATAGCGGTTTTCGAGGAATTGTGCAAAAACAAATCTGCCTCTTTAACTTATTTTATAGATTTTGGCGGTGATGCTCATACCATGGGGTGCTGAGAAGTTACCGGTAATGGTATAGTTCGACGAAGACCAATAAGACCATTAAACCCTTTAAGACATATAATTACCATATAATGATTCATTAATTGAAGTTCCACCCAAGATTTCCGGCGTGTGCGACAAGAACTTATGGGGTGTGCGACAAAGACTTATGGGGTGTGCGACAAAGACTTATAGGGTGTGCGACAAGGATTTTTAGGGTGTGCGACAATGGCTTCTGGGGTGTGCGACGTTCGGAGACGTCGCCCCCTAACGTGCACTCACGGGGCTTGAACGGTGGACTTCACATCTGGAGCAAGAGATTTGTGCTCACATAGGGGGCGACGATTCCTATCGTCGCACAGGAGAAAACCCGTCCCTGTGAATCCTAATCCAATGTCACTTTGAGCGACTGTTATAGTAGGACACAGCCTTTGCCACATTCCAGTCCCTCATCATGCGGTCGTAGCCGGCGGCTTCTGCCACGCGCTCCACCTCATCGTCGAGCAGTGGGAAGAAGTCAATGCCCGTGATGCGCTCTATCTCGTCCACCGGCCTGAGATACTCGTTCATATCCTTGTGCCCTCTCCTGTTGGGATAGATGAAGCCTATGCACTTGGGGCGTGCGCTGTCGCTGAGCAGCACCTTGAAGAATGCGTCGGGCACGGCCACCTTGTTCTTGCCGATGGTCTTCTTCACCCCATCATAGAACACGGGACCCGTCACGATATAAAGACCGTCCATCCGTTTGGCCCAATAGCGGCACTGTATCTCGAGGTCGTTCCAGTCGCCTTTGTTGAGGTCGTGCGCCTGCGGGCACACATTGGTCAGCAGGAACGACTGTCTCTGCGCGCGGCTGCTCCACTTGTTGTCGCCGGAGGGACACAGATGGCCCCGGTCGTAGCCCGAGCCATAGTAGTCGGCGAGGGTGGCGCGGGGGGCAGGCACGTCGTGATCCTCCGCAAACTCCTGTCCGTCACGGTAGTGGTCGCCCGTGGTATGGTCGGCCGTCAGATGCCAGGCCACCCAGTTGGGCACACGCCGGTGCTTGTTGTAAGACACATAGTAGCCCGAGCGCTTGAGCACCAACTCCGAGACGCCCTTCATCCGAGCGGGCATCTCCATCGCCCTGCCACGGTCGGCGGTTGCTGCCTTGGCGGCCTCCAGGTCATAAAACCCAGTGACGCTCTCCTCCTCTGCCGCAGTCTGCTGCGGCTCAGGGTTTTTGCGGCAAGCACCGAGCACAGCCACCAGGCAGAGCAGCGCAACGATATATTTTCCGGCTCCTCTCACGGCTGTTCCTCCTGTGTCACGTTGACGGGCAGATGCCGTTTGCGGGCCACCTGCTGTTTCTTCAGCGCACGCACCTCAAAGGGCAGGTCGTCGGCAGACTCTTCCTTGATGACCACCTTCATACCCACGAAGGCATATTTCTCAGCAAGTTCGATGATATCTGCGTCGTGCAGGCGGATACAGCCCTCGCTGGCTCTGCCAGGCACGCTCTCCTCATTGTTGGTGCTGCCATGGATGCCGATGCCTTTATGCCCCGGAGTCTCCAACCGCAGGAAATAGTTGCCGTAGGACTTGATGGGACCGCGGCCGTCGCCGAAGTCATGCTCCCAGGTCGACGCGTCGGCTATCTGCGTGATGCTGAAGGGATGGTCCATCGTGCAGTGGGGCGTCCGCATGTCGCCCTCGCCCTGCTTCTGCCCTTTCACACGCGAGAAACAGCAGTCGAAGCGGGCCACCATCACCGTGTCGTCGCCTTGCGGCTCATACACATAGAGATAGTAGTCTTTTTTCGACATGATGATGAAGCAGCGCTCGCGCTCCACCACACTCTCAGGATGGCTGATGGTGGCATCGCCCTCGATGGTGATGCTTTCCGCCCCTGGCTCACCGGTGAGTTTCTCCTTAATGTCCGGGGTGAAAGGAAGGGCCTCCGTGGCTCCTGCCTCACTGCCATCCACTATTTCGCCATTCTGGCCGACATAGGTGGCCGCACCGCCCTTGTCCGTTCCCCCGCAGGCGCTGAATCCCACGAGCATTCCCACAAGGAGCGATGACATCCAAAAGTTTCTGATGATACGCATCTACGAAATATCAATGATTGTAAGAGTGAACTTTATAAGTTGCAAAAGTAACAAAAAAGAGCCAACATTGCAAGCAAAAGGTCACAAATTTCACAGCAGGGCCTCTCGCCTTGGTCAAGACAAGAGGCCGAGGCCCTCCCACACATCTTTTTTCTGCTAATACCCATTGAAGCCGAAGCATGACGCTGCGGCCTGTTTCCTGTCATACCGTGGGAGAACAGATGCAAAGATAAAGCACCAGGCAATGAGTTGTACCTCCGCGATGCTATATTTATCCGAAAAATATTCTTTTTTTGATATGTGTCAATCGCTTTCCGTGTCATTGTCATCAGCGGATGCTTTTTCACCCCACTTTCGCTGGTTCAGCAGCGGGCTTTCCCCTTTTTTTCGTTAAAACGCAGCCTTATTCCCCATTTTTTCGTAGTTTTGCAGAAATTATTGTTTTCACGCCAGCCTATGAAAGGATTACGATATATGGTTCTCATGCCCCTGCTGCTCTTCATGGCCTCCGTCGGAGCAGGAGTGAGCAACTATCGGGAGGCCAAAGAGGACATGCGGCAGGACCTCAACCATGCCCTGCGCCAACTGGTCGCGGCCTCATCGCAAAAGCAGTCGTTCACCGACTCGCTCCTCGCGCTGCATCACGGCAGGGTGCTCACGCTCAGCGATGCACAGGAGCATTTCAGCGAGCGTCTCACCATCCACTCTCTCAGAGACACCTCACATGTCTCCGTATGCCTGCTGTCATATAATGACGGAGAGGCATTCAGGGAGAAGGCCTTCATCTGCAGCGACACCCTACTGTGGTATGACGCCAAGGTCCCCGGCGGCGACACCGTCGTTGCCCTCAAGGCATACGCCAATCCCTCCTTTTGCTCCGTCTTGTGGCATTCCGGCCAACTCTTTCCTTTCTCTGGGCTCATCTGCTCACTGCTCCTCCTCTCGTTGCTGGCATGGAGATGCCGATGGTCGAGAAACACGGTAGTATCCCCCGCCCTCGCACCCGCCGAGGCTCAAGAGCCGGTCTGCCTCACTCCCATGCAAGAGCAGTTGATGGAGATGTTCGACAGCGCCCCCGGCCACACCCTCAGCAAGGAGGCCATCTGCGCCGCGCTCTGGCCGAAGAAAGACCATCCCGAGACCACGCTCTACACCTTTATCTGTCGTCTGAAAACCAAGTTGAAAACACAGACTGACATGGATATCATCAACAAGCGCGGGAGAGAATACCAACTTGTCAAGAAGCAAGAAACCGACTGACTGTCAAGTATGTAAGGAAATTGTAAGACAATTGTAAGGCTCTTTTTTCGTCTTATCGCCACTTCGACTGCTACTTTTGCAGAAAAAACGAAACGGCATGATACGACAAAAGTCTTTCTCGACCATCAACACCCTCGCGGGATGGCTGGCATTTGCCATCGCTGCCACCACCTATTGCCTCACCGTGGAGCCCACAGCCAGTCTGTGGGACTGCCCCGAGTTCATCGCCAGCGCCTACAAACTGGAAATCGGGCACCCGCCGGGCGCTCCTTTCTTCATGCTCGTCGCCAACCTGTTTACCCGAGTGGCCGGCCAGCCCTCCGATGTGGCACTGACCATCAACATCATGTCGGCACTCCTCAGCGCAGGCTGCATCCTGTTCCTCTTCTGGACCATCACCCACTTCGCACGCCGGCTCACCACCAACGGCGAGACCTACACCCTGCCACAGGTGCTCCTCATCGAAGGGAGCGGCATGGTGGGCGCTCTGGCATATACCTTCAGCGACACCTTCTGGTTCTCGGCTGTCGAGAGCGAGGTCTACGCCTTCTCCAGTTTTCTCACCGCCCTTGTGTTCTGGCTCATCCTGAGATGGGAAGACGAGGCCGACGACCCGCAGAGCGACCGGTGGATTGTCCTCATCGCCTACATCGTCGGACTGTCGATCGGTGTCCATTTGCTCAACCTGCTGTGCATCCCCTCCATGGCACTCATCATCTATTACAAGAAAGCCAAGACGGCAAAAGTATGGGGCGCACTCATGGCCTTCGCCTCAGGCATACTGGTGGTGCTGGCCATCCTATACGCCATCGTGCCGGGCATCATCAAAATAGGCGGATGGGCTGAGCTGCTGTCCACAAATGTCCTGGGACTGCCCTTCCACACTGGCCTGGCCACCGTCTTCCTGCTGACACTCGCCGTCCTCGGCCTGACCGCTGCCCGAAGCCAGAAGCGAATCGTCAGGACCGTCCTCATGAGTTTGCTGATGATGCTCATCGGACTCAGCTCCTATGCCGTCATCCTCATCCGTGCGGCCGCCCACCCTCCCATGAACGAAAACTCTCCCGAGACGGTCTTCGCCCTGGGGCGTTACCTCAGCCGTGAACAATATGGCGACAACCCGCTGCTCTACGGGCCGGCCTACTGCAGCCAACTCGACTATGAGCCGCAAGGCGACTACTATGTGGCCAAGCAGAAAGAAGGGGCACCCATCTACCGGGCCGACAGCGACAGTACGGGACAGAGATACACGGCCATCGGGCACCGCTATTCATTTGTCTACAAAGACAATATGTGGTTTCCGCGTATGGGCTCATCACGACATTCCCAGGCCTACGAAGCGTGGATGGGCGGCGTGGAGAAGAAAGGCTACCTGCCCACCACCCGTGAGAACCTGCGCTTCTTCCTCACCTACCAGATGTATTTCATGTACTGGCGCTACTTCCTCTGGAACTTCGTGGGGCGGGAGAACAACCTAAAAAGCCAGGGTGAGGTGGAGCACGGACAATGGATCACAGGCATCAGGATGATAGACAACCTGCTGCTCGGCTGCGACACGTCGCGACTCCCCTCCGACCTCCGCGCCAACAAGGGAAGGAACATCTACTACGGACTGCCCCTGCTGCTCGGACTGGCCGGCCTCTGGTGGCAATACCGGCAGAGACAGCGCGGCAGACAGCAGTGCCTCGTCACGGCCATGCTCTTCGTGATGACCGGAGTGGCCATCGTGGTCTACCTCAACCAGCCACCGACGCCGCCCAGAGAGCGCGACTATGTCTATGCGGGCTCGTTCTATGCCTTCGCCATCTGGATAGGACTGGGCACCTGCGCCATTGCGGCATTCCTGCGGAGAATCATCACCCGCCCCTATCGGTTGCTCAGGAAGAAGGAGATGGTCACCGCATGCGCGGCCGCCGCCATCTGCCTGACTGTGCCGCTGCAGATGGTGAGTCAGACATGGGACGACCACGACCGCTCAGGGCGCTACGCCTGCAGAGACTTCGGACTGAACTATCTCGAGAGCATGCCGAGGAAGGGGCATCCCGTCATCCTCACCGACGGCGACAACGACACCTTCCCGCTATGGTACAACCATGAGGTGGAAGGCCAGCGCACCGACACCCGCGACTGCAACCTGGAATATGCCAATGTCGACTGGTATATCGACCAGATGAAGCGCCCTGCCTACGACTCGCCCGCCCTGCCCTTCAGTTGGCAGCGGACTGATTATCAGGAAGGTACCAATGATTACGTAGAGGTGAGGCCCGACCTGAAGGAAGACATCCTCCGATTCTGCCGCGAGCATCCCGAAGAGGCACGCAGCACCTTGGGAGACGCTCCTTTCGAGTTGCGCAACATCATCCGCCACTGGATTCTCAGCCGTGACCCCGCAAGGCACTGCATCCCCACCGACAGTGTGATGGTGACCGGAGGCGGCGAACAGATGGTCATCTCACTCAAAGACGTCAAATTCTTGCAGAAGGGCGACCTCTTTGTTCTCGAGATATTGTCGCACGCCGACTGGCAACGCCCCCTCTACGCGTCTGTCAATCTGGGACCGGACAACATCCCCTACCTGCGCGACCATTTCGTACTCGAGGGGATGGCCTACCGCATCGCCCCTCGTGACGGCGGACCACGGGTGGACATCAACCGGATGTATGACAACATTATGCACAGGTTCAGATACGGAGGGCTTCACCGCCCGGGACTCTATGTCGACGAAGATGTCATGCACTTGGCTCACACCCATCAATATGTGATGAGCATCCTCATCGACAGCCTGTTGGATAAGGGCGACAAGAAAAGGGCGCTCGCCGTAGCCGAGAAATGGGAGAAAGAGTTGCCAGACTGCAACATCCCCTACACCGACGCCGCCCTCTCGCTGGCCAGATGCTACTATGAGAACGGTATGGCGGACAAAGCCGACGCCATCATCAGCCAACTGCTCAAAAGGAGCGACGAATGGCTGGAGTGGATAGCCACCATCCGCCCCGACAGGCAGCAGCCGTCCCTCTTCACGGCGGCAGGATGGATGAAGACCATGCAGCAAACCTTCGCCTTGGCCTACCAATATGAGAGAACATCTGTCATCAACAAATACAAATCATCATTTCAACGCCATGTCAGCAAATACCAACCCCTACTGCAACCATCGTCCCGATAACAGTCACTACCACCCACACTACCTGACGCTCCTTCTGGCCTGTGCCGTCATCATCGCCGGACTTGCACTCATGACCGGCGAAGGCAGCAACGAGTCGTCCTTCTGTAGCGACATCTTCTCCCAACGGCGAGTGGTCGTGGCACCTGCCATTTGCCTCCTGGGATATTTGATGATTGTCGTGGCAATCATCAGGAGAAAGTAGTTGACTCGTTAAGAAAGACGGGAGCCGGCATTCTTGCGGATGTCGGCTCTTGCTTTTCACTCGCCTTTCACAAGTTTTGCAACGGGCGCGAAAATAGGATGCGGCTCGGAAAAGAAATAAAAACTTTCGTTTTTATTTTGCTTTTCACTCGCCTTTCACAAGTTTTGCGATAACATCGCGAAAATAGGATGCGGCTCGGAAAAGAAAATAAAAA
>CADBLU010000333.1 GCA_902795605.1 uncultured Prevotellaceae bacterium
AGGAACAATCGGACTCGAACCGATGACCTCTTCAATGTGACTGAAGCGCTCTAAACCAACTGAGCTATGCTCCTGTGCTTTTTGCGGTGCAAAGGTAGCGAAAAACTTTCATCCGCCAAAACTTTTTGCGGATTTTTTTCACAAGCGGTCGTTTTTTGAGGCTTTTTGAGGAGAAAGACAAGCGCCAGCCTGGGATTTTTCTAGGGGGCTAGGGTTTCTAGTTTTCCTAGTATTCCTAGGGTTTCTAGGATTCCTAGGATTCTTAGGGGCTGGCGCCTGCTCGGGGTATCTATTCCAGCAGCAGCACGCGGCTGCTCCAGTCGTTCTTCTTGCTCCATTCCACCTCGTTGCGGTAGGGCATCTCGAGGCCGTGGCTCATCAGGTAGGCGCCGCTGTAGCTCTTTCCCTCGCAGTCGAGCGGCTGGAGGTCGATGCGGTTGAGCTCATGCACCTTGTAGAGCCTTGCGGGGTCGAGGCCCGCCATCTTCACGCGCGGCAGGTGCTCGTTCTGCATCGACTCCGTCTTCCACCAGAAAAACACGGCCTTGTCTTTCTGCTCTGTGACATACATCATCGATGCCACACCCTTGCGGTCGTAGGGAGAGACGAGGCGGTAGATGTCGCCCATCTGGACGATGGGGCGTATCTGTTTGTATTCGGCGATGGCATTGCGGCACATCGTCTTCTCCTCGTCGGTCATGTGTTTGGGCTGTATCTCCATGCCCAGGCGCCCGCTCATGGCCACGTCGATGCGGTATTTGAGGGCCGTGGTGCGGAACACGGTGTGGTTGGGCACGGCGCTGATGTGGCAGGCCATGGCGATGGAGGGGAAGAAATAGCTGGTGCCCCACTGCATGTAGATGCGCTGCAGCGCGTCGGTGTTGTCGCTCACCCAGAACTCGTCGAAGTAGGGCAGCACACCCCAGTTGGCACGGCCGCCGCCGCTGGCGCATGCTTGGATGGTGACGTCGGGATATTTGGCTCGTATGCGCTGGCACACTTTCTCGAAGCCTCTGTGGTATTCGATATAGAGATGGCTCTGGTCGGCGGCTTTCAGATACTGGCTGCCATGGTTCATCACGGCCATGTTGGCATCCCATTTGATGTAGTCGATCTCAGGGTATTTCGACAACAGGTCGTCTACAATCTGGAAGACGAAATCCTGCACCTTGGGATTGCTCATGTCGAGCACCACCTGCGTGCCGCCGCGGCCCAGCACGGCGTCGCGGTTGGGGGCCTTCAGTATCCAGTCGGGGTGCTTCTCGTAGAGTTCGCTCACGGTGTTGCTCATCTCCGGCTCTATCCAGATGCCGAATTTCACGCCGTTTTTCTTCGCGTCGCGGAGCAGTCCCTCGATGCCGTCGGGCAGTTTGTTGGTGTCCACCACCCAGTCGCCGAGCGACGAGTTGTCGGTCTTGCGCGGATACTTCGCGCCGAACCATCCGTCGTCCATGACGAAGAGTTCGCCGCCCATACTGGCGATGTCGGCCATCATCTGGTCCATGCCGCTTTGGTTGATGTCGAAATAGACACCCTCCCAACTGTTGAGCAGGATTTTGCGCTCCCTGTCGCCGTGCATGAGCATATATTTGCGTCCCCACCGGTGGAAGTTGCGCGAGGCGCCGCTCAGTCCCTCGTCGCTGTAGGTGAGCGCAAGGCGCGGTGTGGTGAAGGTCTCGCCTTTCTTCAGGTGATATTCGGAGTTGTCCTCGTTGATGCCGGCGAAGAGATAGTGGTAGTCGGTGTCGTCGGTCTCCAGTTTGATGCGGTAGTTGCCCGAGTAGCAGAGGGCGGCACCGATGACGGCGCCAGAGTTCTCACGCGCCTTGCCGTCGAGAGAGAGCATCACCTCGGCATGGTCGGTGTGGGCATTGCGGACGCCGTCCTTGTTCTTGATAATCAGCTGACCAGGCTGCAGAGGCTCCTCAGCCACACGTCCCTCGTTGCCCCAAGAGCCGTAGAGATGGCTCACCCACACGTCGCCGCGACGCACGGGCAGCATGGCAGAGGCGAAGGTGGTGAGAGTCACCGTGCCTTTCTCGTTGTTGGTGATGTCGGTCCAGGTCTCTATCATGTCCACATCGTCGTAGGCGCGGTAGTGGAGGTCGACGGCGATGGGGTAGGCCGGGTCTTTCAGGTGGATGGTGGTCACGGTGGCGTGGGTCTCACGCTCCGTGGTCACGCCGGTGGCGACGAGGTCGGTCGACATGTTGCCGTCGGCATGGCGCATGGCCAGGGCCGCCTCGGCGGGTGCGTTGAGGCCGTGGGCCGGATAGGCGTTCATCCGCCCGTTGGAGGGTCGCTGATATTGTCCGTTGCCCATGTCTATGCGCGCACCGAAATAGACGTATTCGGGGGCCTTGCCTTCTTCGGCTTCAAGGATGAGCGACATGTGGCGCGTCTCCACCTTCACGGGGGCTGCCTCGACGAGGCTTGCTGCAGCCAGCAGCAGGGTCAGGATCGTTGCTTTTCTCATTGGATATGGATCTTTGTTGTGCTACTGATTTCCGACGATGATATTGACAATCTCCGTCACGTCGCCCACGGAAATCTCACCGTCACCGTTGGCGTCAGCATTACGGAAATGGAAGTCGTCCTGGGGACCGTTCTTCACATAGGCCACGACCAGCGTCACGTCGGCCACGCTCACCGACTTGTCGCCGTTGGCGTCGCCGATGAGGATGTCGGAAGGTGACATGAAGTAGCCCTCCTTCCAGATGAAGTAGCCGGGACCTTCTGTCGTATCGAGGGTGACGCCCTCAGGCACGTTGAGCAGGCAGGGATTCGTTTCCGTGCCCACGCCGCGGCATGCGTCGTCGGAGAGGTTGACCAGGTTTTCGGAGATGGTGAGCTCACGCAGTGATTCGCAGTTGGAGAGCAGATACGCCGTCAAGGATGCGTCTTCAATTTGGATGTTGAAGTCGGAAAGGTCGAGTTTTTTGAGTTTGGTGCACTCTTGGAACATACTGTAGATTCTGGTGGTGTTGGGCGTGACAAACTTGGCGGGCAGGGTGATATCTTCCAATTCTGTGCAATAGGTGAACATGGATTCCATCATCACCGTCTGAGGGGTATTGAAATCACTCAAGTCGAGTGATTTGACCTTCGACATGTAGAACATGAACTGTGTCGTATGGAGCCTGTCGGTATTGAAATTCTTCCATCCGCTGAAGGTCGCTTGATTCATCTGGGCAAACCAGAAGAAAGTGCTTGAGGGGAAGGTGTTGCTGAACGACTCGTCGAACACCACCTCCTTAATACCTAAGCGGATATCTTGTTCGGAATACCATCGGGGCATGGCCCAGTCGTTGTTGGGAAGGTTCATCACCGTCACGCCCTGTGCTTCCCACTGGCTGAGGTCGCCGTCGCAATAGAATGTGAGCTTATTTTGGTCGTAGACGGCATAGGGCTCGTGGTAGTCGGTGAAATAGCCCTGACGCCATCTGAAATAGCCATCATAGTTTCTCACCTCATCACTATTGAGCGTGCTATTTTGGGGCAAGGCCAGTTGGCAGGGCTTGGCGATGGTGCCCACGTTATAGAACATGTCTGTGCGGGTAGTATTGGTGCATTCTACGATGGAGGCCGAGACAATGAGTTGCTTGAGGCCTCTCACATTCCTCAGCATAGAATTCAAGTTGGCGTTATTATTGATGACGAAAGAGGAAAGGTCGAGCACACGGATTTTGTTGCACCTATCCAACATGTGGCTGAGGTCTTGGGCTGCAGAGGTGTCGAAATATCTCAGGTCGAGCGTGGTGAGCCCCCAGCAACTGTAAAACATCCAGCTCATATTGACGGTTTTCTGCGTGATGAGGTTTTCGATGCCTTGGATACTGGTAAGCTCTCGCATGTCGTAGAACCAATTGGCGGTGGTGATGGGGCGGGCTCTTCTGAAAGAGGAGTCGAAGACGGCGGTCTCGATAATCGGGCCGTGATTCTGCACCCATTGGGGCATCTCATAGCCCTCGTCGATTTTGTTGAGGTCGTAGATGGATCCTCCGCTGCCGGCATCAAAACGATATTTGTTGCCGTAATAGAAGGTGATCTTGCTGTTGTTGTAGACCACGAAGGGCAGACCTTCGCCGAAGCAGCCACCTTTCCACATGAAAGAGTCGTGATAGGTGTCGACACCCTCAAAATCGAAATCGTCAGGATAGATGAGAATACAAGGAAGAGCCAAGTTGTTGTAACTACCTACGTATTTGCACGCTGTCTGGTTGAGATTTTTGGCTGAAAGAGGTATCTGGAGTTGCTTCACGCGGCAACCTTCAAGGAAGTGGGCCGTGTTGGTCTCGGTGGTAAACACAAACGAACGCAGGTCAAGGCTGTCGATCGCTGACAGATAGGCAAACATGCAGCTCATGTCGGTCGCATTCTCTGTGTTGAAATGACTGACATCGAGACTCTTCAGGCTGGAGCATTCATCGAACATATGGGTCATACTGGTCACTTCATTCGTATTGAGATACTCCAGACCTTCGATAGAGGTGAGATTCACCATATGATTGAACCAATAGGCCGTGGAGGTGGGGAAGACCTTTTGGAATTTTTGCTCGAAGACCACCTTCTTGACGTTTTCGGCATGCTCAAGCCAGTCGGGACTCTCACCGTCAGGGGGAAGATTGTAATTGCCATCGAGCATCCGAATGCCATATTCGAACGTGAGCGTCTCGTTTGAATACTTGACAAAGGGCCTGCGGAGGGCGTCGGTGAAATAGCCTTTTTTCCATACCATGTAGGAGGCGGTATACTGGGTGGCTTCAGGGTCGTATCTCGGACTGGTCAGGCTGCAAGGACTGGATGGTGTGCCTACACCATTGAAAGCCGATGAGTGGACGGCACTCATGTCATTGCCGAGATACAAGTCTTCCAATGCGGTGCAGTCCACGAACATCTCTTCGGTGGTGACACCTGAGGCAAGGGTAAAGGAGTTGGGGAGCACCAGTTCAGTGAGGCTTCTGCATGAGGTAAACATGTAGTCCATATTGGTCACATTGGCAGTGCTGAATGAGCTGCTGTATTCGGCATATTCGCCCAAATTCATCTCATACTCGTAGAGCTTCAGGTTGGTGAGTGAGTAGGAACCGTTGAACATGTAACTCATGTCGGTCACATTTGAAGTGTCAAAGTTGCTCAGGTCGAGAGAGGTCAGGCTGTTCAAATGGCGGAACATACAACACATGTTTTTCACTTTGGACGTGTTGAAATTGCTCAGGTTGAGGCTGGTCAGTTTGTAGCAGGAATCAAACATATAGTCCATTCTCTCCACATTGGACGTATTGAAGTTGCTCAAGTTGAGCGAGGTCAGCGACCGACAGTCGAAGAACATTCCCGACATGTCGGTCACGTTGGTGGTGACGAACGAGCTGATATTGACTCTCGTCATATTCTTCATGCCGTAGAACATATACCTCATGCTGGTCACCCTCGAGGTGTCGAAGTCACTCAGGTTAAGGCTCGTCAGGCTTGAGCATTGGTGGAACATGCCTGCCATGGTCCTTACTTTGGAAGTGTTGAGGTTCGACAAATTCTCGATGCTTGTAAGCTTAGACATTCCAAAGAACCAGTGAAAAGTGCTCGTAGGCGTGTAATTGGCAAAAGACGAATCGAATATGACTTTCACGATGTCGTCATTGTGCTCGAGCCAACCGGGGTTGTTCTCTCCGGTGTTAAGAGGGTAAAGGCTGCCACCTTGCTCAGAAACAAGTCTTTCCAATAACTGCAATTCTTGCCTGCTGTTAATGACTAAAAATCCCAATGTTTTATTTCCGGGATTGTATGCCACAACAGCGTCTCCCACAGTGAAGGCGAAGGCTGTTTGCACTTCTGTGATGCTAAACAATGCCAGAAGGATGGCGAATAATAAGTTAGTCTTTTTCATATGCTTTTTGTTTTGTTTTGATTCTGCTTCAGGGAACATGCCATGGTGCAAAAGTGCGCATTTTCCTTAATTTACGGCAAATATAATCAAAAAATCTGATTTGTTGTATACTTTTCATCGGTTTTTTTGCTTTTACGTCAGATTATTTTTCCCTCGCTTCGCGAACAGTTTAGTGAGGTTGCGTATGCTCCACATCCGCTTATTGAGGTTGCGTATGCTCCACATCCGCTTAGTGAGGTTGCGTATGCTCCACATC
>CADBLU010000334.1 GCA_902795605.1 uncultured Prevotellaceae bacterium
CCAGGCGTTTGTAAAGATGGAGGGCATGGATGTTTGTTGCCACCACGGCATTGAACTGTAGGATGCGGAATCCCATCTGAGCACCCACTTTCAGGGAATCTTTCACCAGCAGTTCACCGATGTGTTCTCCCCGTTTCCCTTCTTTCACCGCATAACTCGTATTGCAGATATGGCCGCACCTACCCACATTATTGGGATGAAGGATGTAAAGACCGACAATTTCCCCGGTTTCCTCATCTGCGGCAATGCCTGTATAGGACTGGCTGCTGAAGAACTCGTCGGCCTCATTCTCTGTCAGTTCCTCCACCTGCGGAAAAGCAACACCTTCCCTGACAACGGAATTCCAGATTTCCATAGCCTCTACAGCGTCATGAGAACCGTATCTCTTAATCTTTGTCATTATTCTTATGGCTTTCATTCACTTTCGTTTCTCGGATATGGTATGCGATAAAGGTGCTTGCTGAATCACCAACGTTCTTTGGATTCCAGGGTGACCTGCTTGTTCTTGCCATCAGCCCCGACGATGCCGAGATGGACTTGGGGGAGGTCGTCGATATCGTACTCCTCTTCCCATGAATAGTCTGTGACGTTTCTTCCATTCACAGTAATGATGGTATCGCCCAATTCCATTCCGGCTTTGACGGCATCACCATCCCTCGTCAGTCTTGACACTATCCAACCTCGACAGATGTCGGTGCGGTTTCTGAATCCAAAGTCATAGACAGGATGTTGGGTTCTGTCGGGCTTGAAGCGACGAAGCCATAGCATACTGTTTTTAGCATCAATGATGATGTTGTACTTACTCCAGACATCGTTGCCGATAGTTCCGAGGTAAGGTCTGTCGCTGAATGCGCCTGTTCCCTCAGGGAAATAGGTTACAGGCTCCTTGTGAATAGTATCGTTACCGATGACGATGATGTCCGACATCATGTCTACGAACCATTCTATCTCCTTATCGCCGATTCCGAATTGTGTCATGTCTTCGACGTATCTTTTACCTGGAATGGAATTCAACCGATAATCTTTCACCGTTTTTGCCGTGAAGTCAACGGAGCCGCCACCACCTGTGTCCATCAGATACCAGCCCTTGACCACTGTTTCACCCATGTGTGTCTCTGCCTGAAGCATTATCTTGTTGTTTTCATAGCGGATAGGCAGTTTCTGGTATCCCTCCAAGTTGGGCGTTCCTGTCTTGTGCTGTTTCAAATATGAATGTTCGAAATTGATTTCAAAGGGATAGTCAGCGATGTTTTTGATTCCCCAGATGCCGTCAATGTGGCAGTCCACCACGTCCCTGAGTTTGAAAATGGGCACTATCGCATAGTTGTCCACAATGCTTCCGATGTTCACTTTTGTCTTGTCTGTGATGATTCTCACTTTCGTCTTTCCTGCTGCTCCACTCGTAAATGCATTACCCAAATGCTCGGGATGCCAGCCGGATTGTCTCAAGAAGACGCTGTCCACGCCATACATATTCGCTGCGCCGGTGTCATAGATGACGTTGCAGTGGACGGAATCATTGATGACAGACGGAATGAAGATATGTCCACGGTAGATAAACGGGATGCTGTCGTTGGTCTGTGCCAGCACTTGCTGTGAGATAAGAGTGCACAAGACGACCATCATTGACAATGTCTTGAAGACAGTGTCCTTCATCATCCGCCTACAAAACAGTAATGGTTTCATGGTGCTGTTTTCTTTTATCATTTGAGATGCTGTCTTATCCCTCAGCCTGTGAAACAACTTGTCCGGGTCATCAGTCTTGGTTTACATACCGGCTTCCAACAGTTGTTCGCAGATGCTCTTCATGCCGCTGATTGACGGATGGCCGTTCTGCTTCTCGATGTCGTGGAGTTCAACGAGTTTCACATTGTAGTGCTTGCATATCTCACGCATTGACTCATTGGTCGGCTCTTTCAACTCAGAGTTGAGGATGAAGCAGATTTCTGCCTTGGGATAACGTTTTTGAAGCAGGTCGATCAGGCAGGCAAGCGCAGGACGGAAATTCTTGCAATCTTCTTTAGTCCAGTCAGCGTATTGGTATTCACCTATGGGTGAGTTGGCCCAATCATCGTTGGTGCCTCCGAAAACAAAGATGATGTCTGGATGGCCAAGACTGTCGACGCGTGCGATGAAGTTATTGCGCGATGAGTCCATCCGGCCGTATCCTGTGCCACAGATAGTCGTGCCACCCCACGAATCGTTTTTTTCCAATGCATAACCTTTAGCCTTGATATAGAGGCTCCACCAAGTCTGATCGATCTTTGTGACATCGTTTCGGTCATTGGGGTAGAAAGAAGCGTAATTGGCGGGAATGACTCCGACAAAAGTGGAGTAAGAATCACCAAGCACCGACACCTTTTTTTTCTGGGCTGACGAACAGGCAAACGTTGCCACCATCAGCATGAGTAAGAATAGTTTTTTCATCATGTTGTAGAAACTAAATTGTTTATTCATATATAATTATCTCTTATTTCTTATAGGCATCCACCAGCAGGGTGCCTTCGGCGTATGATGCATTCTGCTTGAGTTTGTCCTTTGCCTCTGCGCTGAGAGAGGCGTCTGTCAGCGAAAAGTAGACATAGAAGGTGTTGAGCATGGCCGTACGTGCGCCACTGTAATCGTCAATTTCGAAAATTTCTTTCTGGCCGCTGCCCTGCTCCAGTTTGTCCCAGGCGGCTGTGATATTCTCCAGTGTCTTTTCCTTACCGCTCAGTTCTTTCTGCATCACAGGCTGGAACAGGATTGCCATCGACAACGAGATCGTCATCTTCGTCTTGCTCTCAGCATAGTCGAGGGCGTGGAACAGTGGCGTCTCATAATCTTTCGTGCCCGCATAGCCTTTCAGCAGGGGCATGAAAAAGTCGATGAAGCCATATTTGCTGTAATACTGGTAGGTGCGTTTGGCACATCCGTCGCCAAAACCCTTGGTGATGTAATAGTTGTTCAGTGAGCTGCTAATGGTTTCCCTGCAGTATTTCATGTTGTTCTTGATGGCTTTTGTGGTGACGTCATCGATGTCGAAGCCGTAGCGTGCGGCAAAGCGCACGGTGCGAATCAGTGCTGAGGCGTTGATAGGATACATCGTGTTGGGGTCGTAGACGGTGCGGATGATTTTATCGCGCAGGTCGTGCAGACCGCCATGATAGTCGATGATGGTGTTGTTCTGGTAATCGTAATACAAACTGTTGATGGTCAGGTCACGGCCGTAGGTGTCGTCTATCAGATTCTTGCTAAAGGTGCCGTAGGTGGCATTGTCGGGAACAAACGACTTGCCACGCAATAACTCATTGACGCCCCTGATGGGTACCATGTCGGTCCAGTCCTTGTTAGGATGATGAGCCTGAGCAATATTACCGGCAGCGGTCGAGGTGATGACGACGTCAAAACCCGTCAGTTTCTCCTTCATCTCCTCGGGAGTGGCATCGGTCGAGAAGTCGAGGTCGTGGATGGCAGTACCCAGAATGGCATCGCGAACGGCACCTCCATTGATGTAGGTCTTATAACCCAAATTGTTGAGTGCCGTCATCACGTCCTTGTGGTAGTCGGCATACTTCATGATGTTCTTGTCGAACATCGAAGAGGGGATAATGAGTTCTCCATAGCCTTTGGACTGAATTTCGGCATAGTTGGCATCTATAAGTTTGTTGATTTCGTCGGTAAAGAAAGCACTTTGAGTCTTCCCTGGTTCCTCAATGAAATCGTCGTCATCGCTCGAACAGGAGACAGTTGTCAACGAAAGACCGAAGAACAATAATGCAATCAGTATCCATAAGTTGAGTTTTCTCGTCACCATATTATTATCGAATTATTAGAGGATAAAAAATTTTTATATGAATTGGCAAAATAACAATTTTTCCTTGAAATAGCCAAAGGAATAAAGCATAAATAATTCAAAATGCGCATATTTGATGGAGTTGATGAGTTCGCAAATCAAAGCGCGAGTAACTTGAGTCAGTCGTCAGACAGAGGGTCGGGCGGCCATTCGATATATAGTTGTATCGGCCCCCGACGCACCTCTTCCTCCACAGGGTTTGTCACCGTGATTCCGAGCAGGCGGACAGGCCTTTGTTGAAAGTCCACCTCATGAAGCAGCTCCTTGGCCAAGGCCATGATTGTCTCTTTGTTTTCGATGACAATATTCTCAGTGAAGCTGTGGGTGATTTGCCGGAAATCACTGAATTTCACTTTCAGCACCAAGGTGCGTCCCTTGAAGACGTTACGCGCAAGTCTTGCCTCCAGCTCAGAGGCAAGAGTGTCCAGTTCGGCGAGCATTTCTTCCTCCTTGGTAAGGTCTTTGATGTATGTCCTTTCGCATCCCACCGATTTTCTCACCCATTCCGTGACCACCGGTCGGTCGTCTATGCCACGGGCAAAATCGTAGAATACCTTTCCCATCTTTCCGAATTGGGCTGTCAGCTGTTGTATGGTCAGGCCACGCAGTTGCTTGCCTGTAAACACACCCATTCTGTGCAAGTGCTGTGCCGTCTTCTCACCCACGCCCCAGAACTGTTCCACCCTCAGATTGTCGATGAATTTCAGCGCCCGTTCCGGATGGACGACACAAAGTCCGTCGGGTTTACGGTAGTCGCTGGCCACCTTTGCCAGAAATTTGCAGTAACTCACTCCTGCGGAAGCCGTGAGTCCGGTGACTTGTCTTATCCTCTGCTTCATCTCTCTGGCGATGTCCACCGCCATATCCATCCCACGTTTGTTCTCTGTCACGTCAAGGTAGGCCTCATCAAGGCTGAGCGGCTCGATGAGGTCGGTGTATTCGTGAAAGATCTCATGCACCTGCCGCGACACTTCTTTATAGCGGCTGAAATGCGGTTCCACCACTATCAGGTTCGGACATAGGCGGTGTGCCACCGCGATAGGAAGTGCGGAGTGTACCCCATACTTACGTGCCACATAGTTGGCTGTGGAAACAACTCCTCTCGGTCCATCGTGCCCCACCACGACAGGATGCCCTTTCAGCGAAGGGTTGTCAAGTTCCTCCACTGACACAAAAAAGGCGTCCATGTCGATATGGATGATTTTCCGTTGCTTCATTGGGCAGTTTTTCTCAGACTTAGGGGCGGACCTACTGAGTGATTTGCGCGTTTACCAATTCAACACCCACCTGCTGTCGGAGTATCGCCCAATGAGTTCAGCGTCTCGCACCGGGTCGAGCTGACGCATCTGGGGATGGCGCTGTGAGATGTCTATAGGTATTCCTTCTGCATCATGACTGTTGAACTCCAAGATGGTCGCCGACTTGGCGCTCTCGTCGATGCGTCCCCAACCGGTAGCAGGAATGCCTTCCAGCGTACAGTTGAGCAGGACGCATTCGGCATGAGGGTAATTCTTGCCATTATTGTTCGGGAGACGGCCTATCTCAGCATGTGCGGAGAGCCCCTTGAAATGACAGTCCACAAACACATTGCCATGGTTCTCCTCCGTGTTGCGTATCCACATGAAGGCACCACGGCTGGTGATGGTGCAGTGGTTGAAGAACGATGGCCCCCTGCCTAAAATGGTGTCGCCGCCGCCGTCTATGCGGCAGTTATGCCAATAGCAACTGCCGTTGGCCTGGAGCGCGTCGCCATCGCCGATGATGTGGATGTTCTCAAAGAAAAGGCGCTCGCCGTTGACAAGCAGTCCTTCGGCCTGTCCTCTGCAATCTGTCTTGATAGTCATGTCGCGCATAACCAAGTCGCTGCAGTTGTCGGCAGCAAAGGCGGCCCGACGTGAGGGAAACGTGCCTTTCACCTCGTTGGTCTTGATGTCAGCGGGATGGGGATTGAACACCTCGTTATTGGGATAGTGGATGAGCACACCATTCCGTGACTCACCTTCGATGGTCACAAACCGCTTATTGCGGAAATAGACCAATTCCTCGTATTCGCCATTCATTACGAGCACATGATAACGCTCCTGTTCTGACGCCACAGAGTCGGGGATGAAGTCCATCGCCCCTTGGATGGTGGAGAAATCCCCGCTTCCGTCTGTGGCGACAGTGAGTTGCCTCAGGGCAGGGGAGGGGGCTTGGGCCTTTGTCCTGAACGTCCATCCTTTTTTGCCTTTGATACCATTGAAGCCACCGATGACGCCCTTGTCGATGGTGACGTAGTACTCATGGTCATATTCCAGCATGTTATGATGCAGGTAGATGGTCAGAGTCTTTCCGTGGCTGATGATGGGGTAAAAGTGGAACCCGTCGGAAAAGCCTCCGATGATGTCGAGCTGATAGCGGCTCTTGTCCCATGCGTTGACACCTGAAGGGGTGCCGGCTTTGGTGTTGCGGTTGGTGATGTGCTGTGACTTATAGACGTAAGGCACAGGCGTATACTGGGCTGCGGGATTGTTGGGCTGTCCTGTTGTGGGGCCGGCAGGAATACTCATATCCAGCCTGTCCACCAATTTGCCGGAACTCTTGTCGTAGACAGAAATGAACCCCCGCTGACCTATCACCACGTCCTCGGTCATTGTCAGCACCAGATGGGTGTCGATGTTCACATCGGCAGCACCATTCTTCGGCTCCATCGCAACTATTGTGTTCTGCGAATGGCAGACACCAGCTGTCATCGCAAGTATGAAAATAAGTATTGTTCGAATTATCTCCATTGTATAGTGTCTGTTTGAATGTATAGTGTCTGTTTGAAAAACCATATTCATTTGTTCATCTGCAACTTGTTGATAGTCAGCACACCAGCCGACAGGGCAGGAACAGAGAGCAAGACATCGCCATCATCGGTCTCTGCTGTGGCTTTCTTGAGCGCGACAGCATTCTTATTCTCCATGTTGTTGGCTATTGTGAGTGAGCAAGGTGCGTAATACTCAAACTCGGTTCCTGCCACACCTGCCCAGTCTCCTTTGATGCGCAGGGAGGCAGGCTCGTCAGTGGGATTCACCACCTTCACAATCACGTCGGCACCATTCTCCGACAATGTGGTGCTCACACTCACATTGCCGGTGTCGCCACTGAATGCCAGACGGTATTTCGAGAAATGGTCGTACCACAGTTCGGTCACCTGGCAGTTGGGCGCCTTGAACAAATCCTTGTAGTCAAAGTTGATGAAAGCGTTATTCCAGTCAGGAGCATCAGTACGGCGTATGAAAAGCGCCGCAGCTCCCATCGCCACCACGTCGCGCGATTCGCACATATTGAGGAATCCGCCAGCAAAGAGGCCCGTGCGCCAGTCGATGCTGTTCAGGTTCCACTCTGAGATAAACAGCTTGATGTTCGGATTGGGACCGTCGGCAATCATCTTGGTATAGCGGTCGTACTGCTGGCCCAAACGTGTCGGCCCTGTCGCATAACCGCCCTGTTGCTCATAATGGTGGAGGCTCAGGTAGTCGAAATAGTTGCCGCTGCGATTGATGAACTGCTCATCCTCGCGGAATCCTCCGCAGGCGATGATTTTGATGGACGGGTCTATCTTTCGCATTGCTGTGCTGAAGTCGCGAACGCATTTCTCATAGCGGTCGATGCCGATCTCCCACATCTCATTGTCAATCTCCCAATATTTCACGTTGTATGGCTCCGGATGTCCGTTGGCGGCTCGTTTCGCCCCCCACTCATCGGTGGCGGGGGCATTGCAATAGCGCAGCCAGTGCAAAGCATCCTGAAGGATATTGTCATACTCATCAGCAGGACGCTCAAACTTCACACTCACAACGATGATGGGTTCTGAACCCACCTCACGGCAGAAGCGTATGAACTCATCGGTACCGAAACAGTTCTGGTCATAGTCCATCCACATCCAGTGTGCCCAACGCTCACGTTTCTCTTGGGGACCGATGCCCCATTTCCAGTCATATTGAGCCACGTATCCGCCGCCCGGCCATCGCAGACATGTGGGATGCAGTTCCTTCACTGCCTTTAGGATGTCGGGACGAAACCCGCCCAGGCCAAGGCCGGTCTGGGTGGTCATGGTTGCCATGTCGACCTGCACCGTGCCGTCTTTCACGACGATGGCGAAATCTCCATCAACATTTTTCTTGTCTACGAGGCCGCCGTCGGCTGAAATCCTTGAGTCGCCTGTTTTGCTCCTTCCTTGAGGCTCAAGCGTGAATTCATATTTCTTCCAATCCTTGCCAACCTTGCCAAGCGACTTCCGAGCCACAAAACGGCCTTCTGTATCGCGCAGTCCCACAATCAGTTCGCCCTTGCCCTTGGCGTAGATCGAACCGACATACTTTTCACCGTAAATGATATTCTGAGGACCTTGGAAGATACCGGCCTCAGACTTCTTTCCTGCTGTGATTTCCTGCGAATAGCGCATATTCACGGCATCGTCCTTGACAAGACGGTACTTGCCACCATCACCGAAAGCGGTCCACTGTTGTGCCACCGCCGGAATCTGAACATCGCCTGGAGTTCCCTCGAAGAGCACAGAACCATCTGTTGCGGTCAACTTGATGTCGCGGTATGTCGCCTCGGTGTAATTGACCCAGAAAGTCAGATAATTGCGGTCGGCCTTCTCCAGACCGTCATAGGTGAGCACCTCCTTGTCATCCCAGAAGACGGTGACTTTGCTGCCAAGGCTCTCCACACGCAGTTTGTGCCACTGCTGCTCCTCATTCACCTGCTCTTTAGTGGCCGGTGCCGACACTAAAGGCACAAGCATGTTCATGCGGCGGCCGGAACGCCCTCCAAAGCCAGCCGACTCACGGAGTTCCGTCGTACAGATAGAGAAATCGGCAGTGGCGCTCTTCTGCTGAAGCGCCGCGCGTGCAGCGGCCTCGTTGGCAGCGTCAATCTGCGACTGTGTCTGCGCTGGAGTGAAAGTACGGCTCTCATAATATGGGTCGTGTATGCGGACGAGATAAGGCGTTCCGTCGGCCTTGTTGCGGAAAGCGAAACGGGTGTCCATCAAGCCGCCGCTCCATGCGCGTCGTGCCAATTTGTAGGAACGCCAGTTGACTTCCATAGTCAGAGTAAAGTCACAGGTCTCTATGCTGTCTATCTTGAGCGGTTGCTCATAACGGGTGGGAGAGTGCAGCACCATGTCATCGTCCATGAACCATCCGTCAAAATAACCATCACGTGGATGGATGCCAGGGAACTGCTCTGGCTCAAACGAGCGTTCTTGTATGAGTTCCTGCCAGACACCGTTGTTGGCACTGAAATAGATATGTTCGAAAAGTTGCCCGTAGAGCATCTCGTCAATGATTCCAGAGGGCTTTTTGCTCTCGACGTTAATCACATACTCGTTTTGGGCACAGACGACAGTTCCAATCATCAAAAGTGCAAGCAAAAAGGACTTTCTCATTTTATCGCTTTTTATGTACAGTACTTGTTTTCACTGTTCTCTTGCTTTGCAAAATTATAAAAATAATCGGAAGAACCAAAGATATCCATTCTTTTCTTGACAATCCTGCTCAACCCCCGCCATCACTTTTACTTCTCTAATGAAACTTCCCTCTATTTCATTCATATAGGAAATGGTTTGGTGTCAATAAAGTCAGCGGTTTTTGTCTTATTTCGCTCTCAACCTGTACTGTGACTCTTGGTTCTGCCCGATATGGCACTCCTTTATATTATTCCTAAAATCCGCACCACTTTGATTTAACATTGTTTATAAGTTCCTGAGCAACAAAAAGTTGCTCAGGATTTTGTCATGTCAG
>CADBLU010000335.1 GCA_902795605.1 uncultured Prevotellaceae bacterium
ACTGAAAGACTACGGCGGCGTGGGCGGCATCAAGACCGTCAACATCCGCAGCATGGGCACCAACCACCTCGGCATCTACTACGACGGTGTGGAACTGGGCAACGCTCAGAACGGACAGATCGACCTCGGACAGTTCTCGCTCGACAATGTCGACGAGGTGACCCTCTACAACGGGCAGAAGAGTGCCATCTTCCAGACAGCCAGCGATTTCGGCAATGCCGGGTCGGTCTATATCCACACCCGCAGGCCCTGGTTCTCCTACGGCGAGACCGAGCATCTGAAAGCCTCCGTCAAATACGGGTCGAGCGACATGATACGCCTCTCCACACTCTATGAGCGCAAACTGGGAGAGCACCTGAGCGGCTCGCTCAGTGCCGGATTCCTCAATGCCAGCGGCAAATACAAGTTCCGCTACCACCGCGTCAACATCGACGGCACCACCGCCTGGGACACCACCGCCGTGAGGCAAAACGGCGACATCCACGCCGAGCGGCTGGAGGCCAACCTGCACGGCACCCTCGACCAAGGATACTGGTACCTGAAAGGATACCTCTACAACTCCGGCCGTGGCATCCCCGGCGCCATCGTCAACAATGTGTGGCGGCGCGGCGAGCGGCAATGGGACACCAACACGTTCGTACAGGGACAGTGGCAGAAAAGTTTCACCGAGCGCTTCAGCAGCCGCGCGATGGCCAAATATGCCTACTACCGCACCCATTACATCAACCGCGACTCCACACAGTTGCCCGTAGACAACATCTACCACCAGCAGGAACTCTACCTCACCACGTCGCACGTCTATGAGATCCTGCCCGACTGGAGCGCGTCGCTGAGTTACGACTTCAGGTGGAACAAACTCAATGCCGACACCTACAACTTCACCTTCCCCACCCGATTCTCCAACCTCGTGGCACTGGCCACCGCCGTCGACTACACCAGGGTGAAGGTGCAGGCCAGCCTGCTCGCATCCGTCATCCACGACCGCATAAGGAGCGGCAGCCACCGCACTCTCTCGCGATGGACGCCCGCTCTCTTCGTCAGCGTCTATCCGCTGCACCGACGCGTCCTCTCCATGAGGGCCTTCGTCAAAAGGAGTTTCCGCATGCCTACCTTCAACGACCTCTACTATACCGAGATGGGCAACGCCATGCTCAAACCCGAGACGGCCACGCAGTACGACGCCGGCATCGTCATCAACAAGTCGTGGAGCGGAAGGCTCGTCAGCCACGTCGGACTGCAGGCCGACGTCTACTACAACGACGTGAAAGACAAAATCATCGCCTATCCCAAGGGGCAGCAGTTCCGATGGACAATGCTCAACCTGGGCAAAGTGCATATCAAAGGCATCGACGTGGAGGCGGAGGCCGACCTGCAGCCCCTCGAGGGACTCACCCTCACCGCTCGCCTGCAGTATACCTACCAGGATGCCCGCGACGTGACCGACCCCTCCACCCCCTACTACCGCGACCAGATACCCTATATCCCCTGGCACAGTGGCTCCGCCATCGCGGGCGTCACCTACCGGGGCTGGCACCTCAACTACAGTTTCATCTACTCGGGCGAGCGCTACAACGAGCAGGAGAACATCATCTACAACCACACCGAGCCATGGTATACCAGCGACCTGAGCCTCATGCACCAGTGGCGGTGGCGCAAAACCACCTGGAAGGCCACCCTCGAGGTGAACAACCTGCTCGACCAGGACTATGACGTCATCGTCAACTACCCCATGCCTAAGCGCAATTACGCCATCTCGCTGGCCATAGAATACTGACAAGACCTCTTAAAAAGAACAGTCATCACGATGAAGATAAGAACACTGACCCTCACCCTGGCCATCCTCATGGCACTCTCTGCCTGCCGCGACGAAAACATCGTGGTCTACCCCATCGACCATCCCACCGGCGATGCCACCGACCACGAATATGCCGGCATGTATGTGCTCAACGAGGGCAATATGGGCGCCAACAAATGCACCCTCGACTTCCTCGACTTCTCTACCGGCATCTACACGCGCAACATCTACCCCTCGCGCAACCCCAGCCAAGTGATGGAACTCGGCGACGTGGGCAACGACATCAAAGTCTATGGCAGCCGCCTGTGGATGGTGGTCAACATGTCGAACAAAGTGGAGGTGGCCGACGCAAGGACTGCCGTCAGCCACGGCCACGCCGACATCCCCAACTGCCGCAGCCTGGCCTTCCACGACGGATATGCCTACGTCAGCTCCTATGTGGGCGAGATAGGAAAGGAGTCGGTCACGGGAGGCGTCTACCAAATAGACACCCTCACCCTGCAGGTCACAGGCAAGGTGAGCGTGGGCTTCCAACCCGAGGAGATGGCCGTCAGCCAGGGAAAACTCTACGTGGCCAACAGCGGCGGATACGAAGCGTTGCAAGGCAGAGGCTACGACCGGCGCGTCAGCGTCATCGACCTCGCCACCTTCACCCACGAGGGCGACATCGACGTGGCTCCCAACCTGGCCTCATTGAAGTGCGACAGCCATGGCCGCCTCTGGGTGACCTCACGCGGCGACTACGGCAGCCACCCCTCACGGCTGTATATGCTCGCACCCGACAGCCACGGGCAGATGGCCGTGGCCGACGCCATCGACATCCCCGTCAGCGGCATGACCCTGCTCGACGACACCCTCTACTACTATCAGGCACAAGGTATGGGAAAGAACGTCTTCGGGAAAATCGACACCCACACCCGCACCGTCATCACCTCCCACCTCATCGACGAGCCGGCCGACAACCCCATACGCACCCCCTACGGCATCGTCGTCAATCCCGCCACACGCGACATCTATGTGCTCGACGCCACCAACTATGTGTCGAGCGGCAAGATCTACTGCTTCGACCGTGAGGGCCGGCACAAATGGACCACCTGGACGGGCGACATACCGGGCCATGCCGCCCTGCTGCCCAAGCACCTCAAGGCCGAGTTCCCCCCTTCGGAAGACACCGTCACCTCTCACAGCCGCCACATCCTGGCAGTAGACGAATATGTGCCCGCACCGGGGCAGTTTGTCAACACCATGCCCGAATGCGACGCCAGCGACACACCCGCCACCGTGGCACAGAAATGCACCGACGCCATCGCCGGCGGGCGCTCAGGCCTCGTCACCTTAGGTGCCTACGGCGGCTACATCACCTTCCACTTCGACCACAGCATCGCCAACATCGAGGGGCAGCGCGACATCTACATCAAAGGCAACTGCTACAACGGCAACAGCGAACCCGGCATCGTGATGGTGGCGCAGGACGCCAACCACAACGGACTGCCCGACGACCCTTGGTATGAGATTGCCGGCAGCGCCGACACCGACAGTGCCGCACTCATCACCTACGGCTACGAGATCACCTACCAGCCCAACCCACTCGGCGACATCACCTGGACCGACAACCGCGGGCAGAGCGGCACGGTGGAACGCAACACCTTCCATCAGCAGGAGTATTTCCCGCTGTGGATACAGGAGCCCCTGAAGTTCCGTGGCACGCTCCTCCCGCCCAACGGCACCAACCAAGGCCGCGGCAACACCCAGTATTGGCTGCTCGACGCCCTGAGATACGGATATGCAGACAACGTGGCCAACACCGACACCCTCGGATGCAGCATCGACCTCTCATGGGCGGTAGACGAGCGGCGGCAACCCGTCAACCTCTCTTATATCGACTTTGTGCGCGTGTATAGCGGAGTCAACCAGAAATGCGGTTGGATAGGCGAGACCTCCACCGAAATCGCGGGAGCCGAGGACCTGCACCTCGAGGCATCCATCAATGCCATCAATCTCCGCAAGAGCGCTGCCCGCCCCTCCCAACCGGCATCACGGCGCCCAGCGCGCAAACAGACACCGACAAACAAGAATCATTGAACATTCTCATATTAACAAAAAATGAAACGCTTATGAAAAAACTGTTTACTCTTATGGCCCTTGCCCTCTTGGCATTGGGCGCAAAGGCACAGTCAGAGAAGGTCTTATTCACCAATGGTGAGACCTACAACAACGGAGCCACGCTGACTTCAGAACACACCAAGGTGGTGCTCGGCAACGACCGCACGACGAAG
>CADBLU010000336.1 GCA_902795605.1 uncultured Prevotellaceae bacterium
CGGCGGTGTCGTTGGCGACCTTACCGTGAGCAACTCCACCATCTGGTCGAATCCCGCCCACGAGGGTCAGCTGTTCAGCACCCAGAGTGGCCAGAAGGCCACCGAGGCCGGACTTGAGATGCAGTGGTACCGCATCCTCAACTCTACGATTTACAATATCTCCTACTCGAAGAACGTGGGCACGCACCGTCAGAGCAATCAGACCTGGTTGGGCTATGAGGTGAAGAACAGCCTTATCCTCGACAGCGGCAAGGACGGCCAGTTCGTCAAGGGTCTCAACGGCGGTCAGGGCGGCAAGAACCCAACCTGGCAGGTGAGCGGCAACGCGTTCCAGCGCACCGTGGAGGGCGCCTGGACCGACATCTGTGACAAGGAAATGACCGATGATGCCGACGAGCCCGTGGCCGAGAACGTGCCCGGTGTGGTGGCCTTCGCAGGCGACATCGCCACTGGCGACTTCACCCTGGCACCGTGTGCACAGGCCAATGCCGGCATCGGCGACCCGCGCTGGCTCAAAGACGTCCATACGCTCTGTATCGAGATCGTAGACGAGAGCTGCTATGCCACCTTCTTCAGCAGCCTCTACAGTTTCGAACTGCCCGAGGGCCTGAGCGCAGGTGTCATCGTCAAGTCTGACGACCTCTACTCCTATGCCGACTATATCTATGAGCCGGGTGATGTGGTGCCCGCAGGCGTGCCTGTCATCATCAAGGGCAGCATGGGGGCCTATCCCGCCAAGATCGTGGAGGCAGAGGGCAAGAAGCCGGAGGTCAACCTGCTCATGGGCTATGACATCAACACTCCGAAGGAGCAGTCGGCCGACAACCTCTACTATAAGTTGAGCCGCTCTACCAAGAACGGCGTGAAGAAACTGGGCTTCTTCTGGTTCAACAAGGATGGCCACTATAATGGCTGTGAGTACAACAAGGCTTATCTGTGCCGTCCTTCAGCAAGCGAAGCCAATTCCTTCGTGATGCTCCTTGAGGGCAAGACCGACGGCATCGAGGCTATCGGACAGAATGAGGCAGGCGAGAAAACCATCTTCACCGTCTCTGGCATGAAGGTGGACAACCGTCAATTGCAGCCCGGAATCTACATTATCAATGGCAAGAAATCTGTTGTGAAATAATAAAAATAATTGATGAATTATGGAAAAGTATCTGCAACCCGAAATCAGGGTGATGGAAATCGACACCGCTGAATTGATGGACAATCCTGTCAGCGAGAACGATCAAGAAGGCGACGGCGACCAATTGTCTAACGACGGATTGGACAACAAGTTGGACGGCAACGCCCCGATGACAAGCGTATGGGACCAGGGTGAGAAATAACCTTGGGACAGCATACCATTCTGGCCGCCCGGTGTGAAGACAGTCGCACCGGGCGGCTTTTTCTTTTTGGATGCCCTGGCTTTTTTATTTAGCCTTTTTTATGACTACATTTTGCGCCTCCCTGCGTCATATATGAAATAACGTGTTGCTATTATGAAGAAAATTACACTATTCGTCTGCTCGTTGCTGATGTCGGCAATGGCAGCGCATGCACAGTATCCTCAGTATACCGATGAGGCAAAGCACCTGATTGACTCGCTTGAGGCATGCTGGAAAGCACACAGCGACTCCGCATGGGAGGCAGCGTTTCCCATCGTCATAGAGGAAGCCAAGGCCGGCAGACCTTATGTGCCGTGGGCATCGCGCCCTTATGACCTGCGACAGGCCAAGATCCCCGCCTTCCCGGGGGCAGAGGGCGGTGGCATGTACACCTTCGGCGGACGTGGCGGCAAGGTGCTCACCGTGACGACGCTCGCCGACGACGGTCCCGGCTCTTTCCGCTGGGCATGCGAGCAGGGTGGTGCGCGCATCGTGGTGTTCAACGTGTCGGGCATCATCCGGCTGAAGTCGCCCATCTATGTGCGTGCGCCTTATATCACCATCGCCGGACAGACGGCGCCTGGCGACGGTGTCATCATCGCCGGTGAGTCGTTCCAGGTGGATACCCACGACGTCATCGTGCGCCACATGCGCTTCCGCCGTGGCGAGACGCTTGTGTGGCACCGCGAAGACTCCTTCGGCGGCAACCCGGTGGGCAACATCATGATCGACCACTGCTCTTGCGAATGGGGACTCGACGAGAATATCTCCTTCTACCGCCACATGTTCGACCTCAATGACGGCAAGGACAAGCGGAAGGAGCCTACGGTGAACGTCACCATCCAGAACACCATCTCTGCCAAGGCCCTCGACACCTGGAACCATTCTTTCGGTTCGACGATCGGTGGCGAGAACACCACCTTCATGCGCAACCTGTGGGCCGACAACACCGGCAGGAATCCCTCCATCGGATGGGGTGGCGTGTTCAACTTCATCAATAATGTCATCTACAACTGGGTGCACCGCACGGCCGACGGCGGTGAATACACCACCATGTCCAACTTCATCAATAACTACTACAAGCCCGGACCGCTCACACCGAAGGACACCGCCGTAGGCCACCGCATCATCAAGTCGGAGAGCCGCAGCGTCAACCTTTTCCCCTTCAAGCAGTTCGGACGTGTATATGCGATGGGCAACATCATGGAAGGCTATCCCGAGATTACCCGCGACAATTGGAACGGAGGAGTGCAGACAGCCGACAAGGACGGTGAGATGGATGCCACCGAACTTGCCCTGATGCGCTCTGACGAACCTTTTGAGATGCCTTTCGTCAGTATCATGGGCGCGGAGCGTGCCTTCGACTGGGTGCTCTCCAATGCCGGCGCCACGGTGCCCTGCCGCGACATCGTCGACCAGCGCATCACCGAGGAGGTGCGCACGGGCGTTGCCTACTATGTGGACAAATATGAGAAGAAGGTGAAAGACAACCCCTATGGCAACATGTGGGGACTGCACAAGAAGTCGCAGGACGAGGAGGGATTTTTCAAATACCGCCGTCTGCCGAAAGACTCCTATAAGCAGGGCATCATCACCGACCCCAGGCAGATGGGCGGCTATCCTGAATACAGAGACTGGAGTCCCCGCACTGACAGCGACGGTGACGGTATGCCCGATGAGTGGGAGACGGCTAACGACCTCAATCCCCATGACCCTGCCGACGCCAACCAGGACTGCACGGGTGACGGTTATACCAATATTGAGAAATACATCAACGCCATCCCCACCAATGCCCGTATCGACTGGCGCAATCTCAACAATAATTACGACACGCTGGCAGAGAAAGGCCGCGTGATGTAATCCCTCAAACGACAATACAGACAATGAATACAAAACAATTGCAACTATTGGCAGAGCGCAACCGTAAGCGGCTCGTGGAGGTCGTCTATAAGGCCAAGGCGGGACATATCGGTGGCGACCTGTCGTGCCTCAACGTGATGACCGCACTCTATTTCGACGTCATGCGAGGTCTCGACCCCAAGGAGCCCAAGGCTCCCGGGCGCGACCGTTTCGTGCTCAGCAAGGGCCACTGCGTGGAAGCCCTCTATGTGACGCTGGAGGCCAAGGGCTTCCTTGCCTCCGACGTCCTCGATACACTGGGACAGTTCGGCTCCGTCCTCAGTGGCCATCCCACCATCGAGGTGCCGGGTATCGAGGTCAACAGCGGTGCGCTGGGCCACGGACTCAGTGTGGGCATCGGTATGGCACTGGCGGCCAAGATGGACGGCAAGGACTACCGCACGTTCGTCCTCATGGGTGACGGCGAGCAGGGCGAAGGCTCCATTTACGAGGCGGCGATGGCCGCCCACCGCTATCGTCTCGACAACCTGGTGGCCATCATCGACCGCAATCACCTGCAAATCAGCGGAGACACAGAGGACGTGATGCCCCTCGACAGTATCGTGGAGCGCTGGACAGCCTTCGGATGGGACGTGGCAGAGATGAACGGCGACTCCATGGCCGACATCCTGACGGCCTTTGCCGCCATCGACTATCACAACAGCAAACCCCATCTGTTAGTCAGCCATACCACCAAGGGCCGTGGCGTGAGTTTCATGGAGGGCATTGCCAAATGGCACCATGGGGTGCTCAACGAGCAGCAGTGTCTCGATGCCGTGGCCGAGATAGAAGAGAGAATCAAGTCGTTGGAGGACTGACTCCCTGCGACACTTACCGACAAATCATCATCCAGAACATCAGGGGTTCAAAACCAGATAAAGCCTTTTTATGATTGCATGTAGAAAAATGTTCACCGACACGCTGCTGCAGTTGGCGCGTGAGGACAGAGATATCATCGCCGTGACCACCGATGCACGCGGTTCGGTGACCCTCGGCGACTTCGCCGAGCAGTTGCCCGGGCAGTTTGTGGAATGCGGCATCGCCGAGCAAGACGCCGTGGGCATCTCCGCCGGCCTTGCCCACAGCGGGAAGAAAGTGTTCTGCTGCGGACCGGCCTGCTTCTATGTGGCACGCGCCTTGGAACAAGTGAAGGTAGACCTGGCCTACAGCCAGAATCCTGTCACGGTGCTCGGGGTGAGCGGAGGTGTGGCCTATGGCGCACTGGGAGCCACCCACCACTCGTTGCACGACATCGCCGTGCTGCGCACCTTCCCTGGCATGACGGTATGCCTGCCCAGTGACTGGCGGGTGACGCGACGGCTGGTGCACCTGCTCGTCGACTTCGACCGTCCCTGCTATGTGCGTGTGGGACGTGCCGCCGTGCCCGAGGTGTATGCCGACGACAACTTCGCCTTCGAAGTGGGAAAGGCCATCACCGTGGCCGAGGGCAGCGACATCACCATTATCGCCACGGGAGAGACCGTCTATCATGCCTGGCAGGCCTCGCTGCGTCTGCGTGAGCAGGGCATCGGTGCCCGCGTGCTCGATATGTCGTGGCTCAAGCCGTTCGACGAGGAGGCCGTGAGGATGGCCGCCCGTGAGACCGGCCGCATTGTCACCGTCGAGGAGCACAGTCGCTATGGCGGTCTGGGGGCGATGGTGTGCGAGACGCTCAGCGAGCATCCCGTGCCCGTGCGTATCCTCGGCATCCCTGACGAGAATGTGATTCACGGCACCAATGCCGAAATCTTCCACCACTACGGACTCGATGCCGACGGTATCGTCGCTGCCGTGCTCCAATTCTGCTCTTGAACGTCAAACGAAAGAAAAACCTTGACAGCCATGAAAATCATCTCCATCGACCAGAGCACTTCTTCGACGAAAGCTATGCTTTTCGACGAGCAGTGCCGCATGCTGGCCCGCCGGCATGTGGACCATCACCAGTATTATCCCGAAGCAGGATGGGTGGAACACGATGCGGAGGAAATCTACCTCAATATGGTGGAGGCCATCCGGCAAGTGGTGAAAGACGACCCCTGCCCCGCCGGTGAGACATACACGCTTGCCCTCACCAACCAGCGTGAGACGGTGGTGGTGTGGGACCGCCGCACCGGAAAGCCCGTCTGCCGGGCTCTCGTGTGGCAGGACAACCGGGGGGCTGACCTGTGCCGCCAGCTGCGGCAGGAGGGGGCCGGCCCTGTGGTGCTGGAGCGGAGCGGACTGCTCATCGACCCCAATTTCTCGGCCACCGGCGTGAGATGGATTCTCGACCATGTGGAGGGTGCACGGCAGGCCGCACGGCAGGGAGATCTGCTCATGGGCACCATCGACACCTGGCTCGTGTGGAAACTCACCGGAGGACGGTCGTTCTATACCGACACCACCAATGCCTCGCGCACCATGCTTTTCAATATCCACACCATGCAGTGGGACGACGAACTGCTGCGGCTCTTCGACATTCCGAAGACGATGATGCCTGAGGTGCTTCCCTGCGATGCGGTCTTCGGACAGACCACCGTAGAAGGTCTTTTTGCGGAACCTATCGCCATCGCAGGCGTACTCGGCGACTCGCATGGTGCTCTGGTGGGACAGATGTGTTTCGAGCAGGGCATGGGAAAGGTGACCTATGGCACCGGCTCTTCGGTGATGGTGAATATCGGCACTCAACCGCTGCCGGCTCCCGAGGGACTGGTCACATCGGTGGGCTTCTCTGCGCTCGGTGTGCATTATTACGGCTATGAGGGCAATATCTACAGCACAGGGGCCACCCTCAAGTGGATGGCCGACCAGTTGCGGCTTGTGGGCCATCCCCGTGAGATGGAGGCGGAGGCCACGACGGTCGACTCCACCGAAGGCGTCTATGTAGTGCCTGCCTTCGCCGGACTGGGTGCCCCTTGGTGGCAGCCTGCGGCCAAGGCCGCCATCGTGGGGATGACGTTCGCCACCACCCGTGCTCATGTCATCAGGGCAGCCCTCGAGTCCATCGCCTATCAGGTGAGAGACCTGGTGGGGGTGATGGCTGAGGCCACAGGGGGATCACTGAGGGAAATCTGCGCC
>CADBLU010000337.1 GCA_902795605.1 uncultured Prevotellaceae bacterium
ACATCAGTATAGGCCATGACTTGCAAGAGTAATCTCCACCCCCCAAACGACCAAACGACCAACTCCCCAAACGACCAAACGACCAACTCCCTAAACGACCAAACGACCAACCCCCTAAACGACCAAACGGCTACACTTCAATCAGGCAGACCCGACCGGTCTTCCGCAGCGCGTCGTAATTTCGCTTATAGGAGTTTTCGTTGTCGATGACCCAGAGCAGTTTGGTGCGTATAAAGGCAGGCACATCGGGAACGGGCGCATAGCCGTCGGTCAAGATGATAAGACCGTCGTAACCGGGGTGCTCATGGACATAGTCGACAGGAGCCTGGAAACAGGTGCCGCCACGCCCCTTTACCTCAAATGTCTGTTTGCGCTTCTGCGATTCTTTCAGTGTGGTGGGACTTCCTTGCACCTGACTATCAAACATCAGCACATCTATCTCCTGAATGCCATATTTGAAGAAGGTGGTGATGATGCGGTAGTAGCGCCCCAACTTGTCTGACCCCACCGAAGCACTGGTGTCGATGGCAACTAACAGGCGGGTGGTGAAATCGTAGTGGCTGCCCATCTGCTCGAAGCCGAAACGGCGGCTGGGACGCATGCGGGTGAGGTGGCGCTTCTGCGAGAGGATGGAAGAGCGGAAGGCACGCAAAGCGTTGCGGTAGTCTATCTTGCCCTCAGCGGCTTTCTTGATGAGTTCCACCATATCGCCGGGCAGGCTTCCCCACTGCGTGGTGCTTTGAATGATGTCTGTCAACTGTTGTCCAATGAAAGCATCTTCTTCCCACAACGACGTGTAGTCCCGGGAAGAGTCCGTCGCCCCTTCCCCACCCGACTCGTCGGATGCTCCAGCGGATGGCAGAGTACTCGCTCCGCCGTTTTTTTCTTGTTCGTCAGAGGATGGGTCTCCCTGTCCCCCGCCACTTCCGGCATCGGAGCGACTGTCATCGATTTTTTCAGAACCTGCTCCGCCGCGTGACGCGTCAGCGGTCTTCTCTTCTTGTCCAGTCTTTTCTGTATGCTCGCCACTGCCGCCTTTCGCATCATTCCCTTGCTCCTTGGAGGAATCTGCAGAAGATGCCGCGCTGCCTTCTCCCGCCATGCCTCCAGCACTCGAATCGCCCTCGCTGGGTGCTGCCCCGTCGATGTGGATACCCATGATGTTCAGCCGGTTGGCATACCACTCAAAGTGCTGTCCTGTGGGCAGTCCGAAGTCCGAGGGATGTGTGAGCCCTACCCATGCGAGGTCATAGGCAGGGGCAATGACCATGTCGCTCGCCATCTTCAAGGCCATGGGATGACAGCCGAGCGGTTGCCGCGAGTAGGGATGCTTCAGCAGGATGCGGATCATCTCCACGCTCAGCAACGCCCTCAACTGGCGGTCGGGCATCGCGTCAATCAGTTCCGGATGATATTCTATACGTCCCTGTCCCGAGCGCAGGGCACACGATATGTTGGGATTGATGGTCAGCCGGTGCGAGCAATAGACGGTGAAGAACAGCGGCTCGGTCAGAAACCACTGCTCCACCTCCTTTTGTATGCGTTCGAGAGCACTCATAACGACTGGATAAACTCAATGATCTTCTTGTAGGTCTCGGGCAATTCCTTGTTGATGAGCAGGAGCATCTGCTTGTAGCCCGTGCCGTCGATGAGCGACACGAAATGGGCATAGGCCTCGCGATGGTTCTTGGACAGATAGTCGTGATAGGCTTTCAGGTTTTCACGGACCACCGCGCGCTCCAACGTATCGACCTGGCCGGTCTCGAAGAAGCGGCACAGGGCATCGTTCACCAGTGACAGTTGGTGCAACTGATACTTGTCCAGCACCCGTTTGACACGCTTGAAATCGGTGAGCAGCTCCTGTGGCGTGACGAGTTCCTTCTGGAACGAGAGGAACAACTTGGCGGCCGCCTGCACACCCACGATGCCTGCCACAATCTTCTGGTGCACAGGCATCGGGTTGGGCACATTCTCCATCAAGCGTGCCACCTTCTCCCATGCCCGGCGGTCGGGGTCTTTCTCCAGCCCCTGCTCCTCCTTGGTGTCCGCACTGCGGTCGAGCAGTTCGGGATTGGCCTGGATGAAGTTGATGATACGCTCGTCGAGCCCTTTGCGCGACGCCCACAGCAGCCATTCCTCCACCGACGGGCGGAAGGTATAGATGTTGAAGCGCGACACGAGGGCGGGATCGAGGTCGGTCAACTGGTATTCGTCGCCGTCGTTGCAGGCAGAGATGATGCGGCTGCCCTCCGGCAGCGAACGGCCGGCGAGTTTGCGGTTGAGCACGAGGTCCATCACCGTCTGAAGGATTTCAGGACGGGCGCGGTTCAACTCGTCGAGGAACAGCACGATGGGCTTCCCGTCGACAGGAAACCAATACGGCGGCATGAAAGTGGTCTTGCCCGTCGCCTCGTCCTTGTTGGGCAGTCCCAGCAGGTCGCCGGGGTCGCTCATCTGTCCGAGAAAGAGGGCCACGACACGCATGCCCTTC
>CADBLU010000338.1 GCA_902795605.1 uncultured Prevotellaceae bacterium
CCCCTCAAACACCTTCCATCGGGCTTGCATGAACGGCATGAACTTCGTAGCCGCCGACTTCGGCATGCACTACGACAACAAATGGCTGCATATAGGCCACAATATCGTGCCTATACTGAAGTCCACCTGCGAACGCTTCTGGCAACAGCATCCCAAGCAGATGCAAGCCAGCGTGACGCGCTTCCGACTGTCGCAGAACTTCAACCAGTACATTTACTCCTGGCATCATATCCTCTCCGGCCAGTACATCGACCACCGCGCCCCGCGCACCTACCTCTCCGTTGATGCCGACGTCAACGACATCATCCAGGCCATCCGCACCGCCGACGGTCTGCTGTGCATCAACGACAACAACTCCGTCAACGACATTACCAACCTTGCTGCCACCATTCGCAGCGAAATACAGAAACGATTATGAAGACAGCACTTGTAGCCATTGGTCGGCGCGAAAACCAGTATGCCCGCGAGTGGGTCAGTCATCACCTCGCCTTGGGTTTCGACCACATTTATATATATGACAACAACCACAAGGGGGAGGAACGATTCGAGACAGTGCTCGGCGATTTTGTCGCCGAGAATCATGTCACCGTCATTGACTATCGCAACAGGGAGAAGGCGCAACGCTCAGCCTACAACAACGCCTACCAACGACTGTCTGCGGAGTACGACTGGATAGCATTCTTTGATTTCGATGAGTTCCTGTGTTTGCCATCGGACTTATCAGCCTTCCTTGAAAGCATCCCCGCCTGCTACCATGCCGTGATGATCCCGTGGCTGATGATGACGGACAGCGGGATGGTATATAATGACGGACGACCCTGCTTGGAGCGTTTCAAAGAAAGCACCGGCAACGGCAGCGGGCAAGGTAAGTGCATCGTGCGCACCCGCATCCCAGGCCTGCGCTTTACGAAGAGCGTTCATGTGCCTTACGAGCCAGCACTGCGCTGCTGCACCCCAAATGGCGAGCTCACCGTCCAGAGGCGCCATCAGCCACAAGACACCTCGGTGGCCTATCTGAAACATTTCTCCACCAAGACCATTGAGGAATGGCTGACGAACAAGATGCAGAAGGGCGCGGCGGGCATCACCTACGACACCTTCCGCGAGAAGTATCAGAACTACTTTTTTACTATCAACGAGCGCACGCCAGAGAAAGAGGCATTTATCCGTAACTACCTTAAAACCAATAAGTGATATGAACACAAGCATCGCCCTTTGCGTCATTGGTCGGCGCGAGAACCAGTACGCACCTGAGTGGGTGGGACACTATTGTGCCATCGGTTTCGACCATATTTATATCTATGATAACAACCACGACGGCGAAGATTGTTTTGAGGACGTGCTCGGCGATTTTGTCGCCGAGAATTACGTCACCATCATCGACTGGCGCGACCGCAAAGGTCCATCCACCCAGCGCGATGCCTACAACGACTGCTACGCTCGCTTCGGGAGAAAGCACAAATGGCTCGCGTTCTTTGATTTTGATGAGTTCCTGTGCTTCGCCACCACTCATAGTGCGTCAGCGTCGGGCATAAAGTCATTCCTCTCCACCATCCCCGCCTCTTACAACTGCGTCCTCATCAACTGGCTAACCATGACCGACAGCGGCCTTATCCACAACGACCGCCGCCCGCTGATGGAGCGCTTCACCGAACCGATGCCAATCGACAAAAAAGGCATTGCAGGTGACTTCCCCGAAAACAACCACGTCAAGTGCATTGTGCGCGGCGGCATCCACGGCCTCGCTTTCCTGCGCAATCCCCACGTCCCCACCACGCCGACCCTCCGTTGCTGCAACGCCAACAGCGACCCCGTCCGACAGAAATCCCGCATCCCCTACACCCACGACGTCGCCTACCTGAAGCATTTTACCACCAAGACTATCGAAGAATTTCTCACCAACAAGATGCAGAAGGGAACGCCTGACCGCACCTACGAAGAGGCAATGGCGGCGTTCAAGGACTATTTCTTCAAGATCAACAGACGCACCCCGTTGAAAGAAGCCTTCATCAGTGCGTGGAACTCCATCCCAGGTCGTGTCGCTGCCTTGGCCCTTGGACGGTTGGGCAACCAGATGTTCATCGCCTGTGCCGCACGTAAGTTCGCCCGCGAGACAGGCCGCGAGTACGTCGGTCTTGTCTATAACGACCGCAGCAAGAAACCCCGCTCATGGGACTACCCGCCGCAGCAGTTCCAGTCCGTCATGCGCAACGAAACCTACATGGAGCCCGCCGCCGTCCAAAACTACCACCGCATGTCGCAAGGCCCCTACATCAGCAACGGTTTCCCTGCCGACCTCCCCCACCGCGACATCCTGCTCAACGACTACTTCCAGGACTCCCGCTGCATCGACCGAGACGAAGCCCTCCGTCTCTTCGCCCCACAGCCCGAAGTCCTTGCCGCTATCCACCGTCTCTATGGCGACCTGAGCGATTACGTCTGCGTCAACGTCCGCCGTGGCGACTACATCGACCACCAGCGTTTCGGCTTCCGCGTTCTCACTGCCACCGAGATACAGGAAATGCTCGACCTCTATTTCCAGACGGACGACTATCCCCGCGTGCTTTTCGTCAGCGACGATATGGCGTGGTGCAGGCAGAACTTCAAGGGCGAGCGTTTTGTCTTCGCCGACCGCCACAGTGTGTCCGGCGGTTCTCCCGCCGGAATATGGAAGCCCCTCATTGACCTCTATCTGCAAACCCTCTGCAAAGGAAACATTATCAGCAACAGCAGCTTTTCGTGGTGGGGAGCCTATCTGAACAGAAAGGCTGAAAAAGTGGTTGCTCCCTGGCCGTGGTTCACCAGTCCCAAGAAGCCTGCAATGACCCACCTGCTGCCCGAAGGATGGATAAAGTACCGATCAGACGACTACACCATCTGGCAGACCTACCACAACGACGCTCTGCTGGCCGAGTACAATCTGAAAGAGGACGAGCACCACCGCCTCTTTGCCGTGCATAAGGACGCACCTCTCGAAAACATCAACTACCTCAATCCCTGCTGGAGCGAGCTCACGACGATGTGGTACGTCTGGCACAA
>CADBLU010000339.1 GCA_902795605.1 uncultured Prevotellaceae bacterium
AGGCACCTACCGGGGAAAGACGGTGTTCCGCATTCCCAACCAGACGGTGCGTGAGCAGGTCTACGGCTACCTGACGGACACCTACCGCGACAACGACCTGTCGGTGGAGGAGCACATACACAGCCTCCTAATGGAGAACATGGCCTATGATGGCGACTGGCGACCCTTCTTTGAGTATATCACGGAGACGCTGAAGCGCTACTCATCCAACCGCGACAAAGGCAAGGGCGAGGCCTTCGTCCATGGATTCACGCTCTCACAGACGTGCATGACAAGCATCTACCTGCCCGTCTCGGAACTGGACGCAGGTGCCAAAAACTCCGTCGGAGAGACTGTGACAGGCGGCTATGCCGACATCTATCTGCAACCGATGCTCGGCATTTATCCCGACATAGAGCACTCATTTGTGTTGGAATTGAAATACTTGCCGTCAAAAGCCACCGACGCAGAGTTGGCGGCTGCCCGCGAGACGGCCATCGGACAGATCACACGCTACGCGGAGAGCGTGAATGTGGAGCGCACCGCCGGACACACGAAGGTGCACCGCCTCGTCCTTATATGGCGCGGCATGGACCTCGCTGTGGCCGAGGAACTGGCCTGACGACTTACAATCAAGAAAACAGGGAGGCTATCAAGAGAACATAAATGAGGATGCGTCTGCTTCAGACGCATCCTCATAGTATAGGAGAGCCGTGAGGGAATCACCCCGACTCATCAGTGAAGGACAGCGGCTTAGATGAGATTGTCCTTCTCGATGTCTTTGAAATACTTGTAGGTGCCAACCTTCAGTTCGTCGGTGGCGGGCTCGTCGCACACGATGATACCATGCTGGTGCATCTGCAGGGCGCTGATAGTCCACATGTGGTTGACACTGCCCTCCACGGCTGCCTGCAGGGCGCGTGCCTTGTGGTGGCCGTTGACCAGAATCATCACCTCACGGGCGGCCATCACGGTGCCCACGCCCACGGTGAGTGCGAGCTTCGGCACTTTGTTGATGTCGTTGTCGAAGAAGCGGGAATTGGCGATGATGGTGTCGGTGGTGAGTGTCTTCACGCGGGTCTTCGAAGAGAGCGAGGAGCCCGGCTCGTTGAAGGCGATGTGCCCGTCGGGGCCGATGCCGCCGATAAAGAGGTCGATACCTCCAGCCTCCGCGATCATCTCCTCGTAGTGAGCGCACTCTGCTGCCAAGTCCTCGGCATTGCCGTTGAGGATATGGATATTCTCTTTCGGGCAGTCGATATGGTCGAAGAGATTACGTGCCATGAATGAGTGATAGCTCTCGGGATGGTCCTCGGGCAAGTTCACATACTCGTCCATGTTGAAGGTCAGCACGTTCTTAAACGACACACGTCCTTCCTTGTTGGCTTTCACAAGCTCGGCATACATACCTTCGGGCGATGAGCCTGTAGGCAATCCGAGGACAAACGGTTTCTCTGCTGTGGGGCAGGCGGCATTGATCTTGGCGATGACATGCTCTGCTGCCCATTTCGACATTTTCTGATAGTCGCTTTCAATAATTAGTCTCATTGTTGAATCACTTAATTTTAAATTATGTCTGATGTCTTTTTGTTCGGCTTTAAGCTATTTTGGTTGCAAATTTAATACATATTCCAAAAACCACAAACAAAATCACAAAAAAATCAATAAAAAACTTACATAAGAGCCTACGAGGACACCCCACCCTACCCTTACGAAGAATGAGATGCCACGACGAATGGGGCAAAAGGACAATACAATCGTCCTCTATGTCATCGTTGTCTTTATCAGATGGCTATCGCGACATGGCAATTGTCGCGACATCGTTGACGAAAGACAGATTCCGTGTAAACGGCCATCATACAGAAGTCGTATGCAGCCCCACTACCACCACAAAAAAACGGATTTTTCTGTCAAAAAAGATGGCTGTTTGGAAAAAAAGAGTTAATTTTGGGAAAAATTCTGAAAATGCGGACAACATTTACCTTCATTCTATGGATTCTCTCGCTGGCAGTCTTCGCGCAAAAGGAGGACATCAAGCAACTTTGTCTGAAGATTGACAAGGCCATTGAGGAGTTTCCACAGTATGTGGCACAACATGAGAGCAAGATCACAGCCACCCGCAGCACCTACAGACAGGCCACAGACCCGAGACAAAAATACGAAGCCGCTTTCAAGCTTTATGAGCTCTACAGACCCTTTGTGAGCGACTCCGCCATCTACTTCCTGCGGCAGTGCACCGCCATCGCCGACCAGTTGGCCGACCGGTCGGCCGCCGTCAAGTGCCGCTCGCTGCTCGCCCTGCGGTGCTCGAACATCGGTATGTATGACGAGGCCAAGATGACGCTCGACTCCATCACCCCTTCGGCCGACATTGAGCCAATAGCGCTCGGCACCTATTATGCAGCATATAATAATGTGTTCAGCGAACTGGCCTACTACACCCGTCTCGATGACATGCGGAAGACCTATCTTGAACGGGCCGGACAATACGAAGAACTGATGTTCAAATATCTGCCCCCCACCGACGAGACGTGCATCATACGCAGAGAGCTCAACGCGCTCAACAGCGGAGACCTCAAGACATCGATGAGCATCAACGACGAATGGCTCAAGACCGTGGAGCCAGGCTCTCATCCCTATGCGATGGTGGCCCTCTACAGGTATCTGGAATACAAGGCTCTGCGCGACACCGCACAGATGATGCACTGGCTCGGAGAGTCGGTGCTCGCCGACATCCGCAATGCCACCATGGACCAGGGATCGATGTGGGAACTGGCCAACGAACTGATGCTCAAGGGCGACATAGAGCGGGCATCGCGCTACATCAGCTATACCAGCGACTGCGCCAACAGATTCGGCTCACGCCAGCGAAACTGGCAGATCACGCCACTGTTCTCTGCCATCACCAAGGACTATAAGGCCCGCAACGACCGCACCACCTCACAACTGCGTGTACTTCTCGGGGCTATCAGCGTGCTTGCCCTTCTGCTCTTGGGGCTTCTCCTCTTCCTCCACCGCCGCAACAAACAGCTCTTCACCGCGCGCAACGCCCTCAAGGCCTCCAACGACGAGCTGGCAGAGGCCAACCGCCAGTTGGGCGCACAGACCGATGAACTGTCGGCACTCAACACCCAATTGTCGACACTCAATGCCCAACTCACTGAGAGCAACCGGGTGAAAGAGGAATACATCGGAAGGTTTATGAGCCTCTGCTCGCAATACATCGACAAGCTCGACAACTACCGCAAGATGGTCAACAAAAAGATGAAGAACAAAGAACTCGAGGAGCTGATGCGCATCTCAAAATCCACGGAACTCAAGGAGCGCGAACTCGACGAGCTCTTTGAGAACTTCGACAGCGTGTTTCTGCACCTCTTCCCCAATTTCATCGACGACTTCAATGCCCTGCTCAAACCCGAGATGCAGGTGCGTCCAAAAGAAGAGAACAGCCTCACCACCGACCTCAGGATCTTTGCACTCATACGCCTCGGATTCGAAGACAGTTCGAAAATCGCCGAGTTCCTCCACTATTCTGTCAACACCATCTACAACTACCGCGCACGCATCAAAAACGGCGCTTTGGGCAACAGAGAAGACTTCGAAAAGCAGGTAAAAGCCCTATAAGTGTAGCCTTTACACCTCTATATTTCGTCCACTCTTTTTCAAAGGGAGGATTTATATAAAAATCTGATTATCAGATATATAATATTTCCAATACTACGAAAATCTCCACTTTTTCAATTGCCGGCGGGCAAGGAATTATTTTTTTGACTACTTTTGTCACACCTTTCGACGGAAAGGCGCCTCATGGCACCGGATATAAAGAAGTATTCGACCTAAATAACAAAAAGCATTCAACCTAAACAACAATCAAATAATAAAAGTATGAAAAAAAGCAGATTCTTCATCGCGGTATTGGCACTCATCGTGTCGCTCACCGCATCTGCACAGAAACGCACACTCTCAGGACTCGTCGTCGACAACACCAACGAGCCGGTGATTGGCGCTTCTGTGGTGGAGAAAGGCACCACCAACGGAGCAGTGACCGATATCGACGGCCGCTTCACCGTCAGTGTGGAGCCGGGCACCACACTCGTCGTTTCCTACATCTCCTACCTCTCGCAGGAAGTGAAAGCCACCGAAAACATGCACATCGTGCTACAGCCCGACAACAAAGTGCTCGACGAAGTGGTCGTCGTGGGCTATGGTGTGCAGAAGAAAAGCGTCGTCACCGCCTCAATCGCGAAAGTGAGTGCCGACGACCTCGACGGAAAGACACGTCTGCGCGCTGAGGATGCACTCAAAGGCCTCGCTGCAGGTGTCAACGTCACCTCCGCCTCCGGTCAGCCGGGCGCCAAGTCGATGATCCGTGTGAGAGGTATGGGCACCATCAACGACTCCAACCCGCTCTACATCATCGACGGCATGCCCACCAACCAAGATGGCATGGAATCGGTCAACCCCAACGACATCGAGAGTATCGAGGTGCTCAAAGACGCCGCCTCGGGAGCCATCTACGGTGCCCGTGCCGCCAATGGCGTTATCCTCATCACCACCAAGAAAGGCAAGTTGGGCAAGGCACAAATCAACTACAACTTCTCCTATGGCTGGCAGAGCGCATGGAGAAAGCGCGACGTGACCAGCGCCACCGACTATGCCGTGCTGCAGAACGAGAAATACATCAACGGCGGATTCGCCCCCCTCTATGCCGACCCCTACAACCTCACTGACGCCAACGGCGAACCGGTGAAGGGATTCGGCACCGACTGGCAGAAACTGCTGTTCAACGACAACGCCCCCATCGTGCAGCACGACCTGTCGATCAGCGGAGCTTCTGAGCGCGCCAACTACTATCTCTCAGTGGGCTACTTCACCCAAGAGGGTATCGTGGGCGGCAACTTCGGACAGTCCAACTACGACCGTCTCACCATCCGTTCCAACAACCAGTACACACTGCTCGACGCATCGAAAGAGCGCAACTTCCTCAACAAGATTGAATTGGGAGCCAACGTCTCCTACATGCGCGTCCACAACACAGGCATCGACGCCAACTCCACATGGGGCTCGCCTCTCGGTTCGGCACTCTACCTCGCTCCCACCCTGCCCGTCGTGCTCACCGGGAAAATGGCAGAGGCACAGATCAGCCAGTATCCGGCCTACGACCTCTACACCGACGCACAGGGCAATCCCTACACCATCCCGGGATTCATTGGCAGTTACAACGAGCAAAACAACCCCATCGCCATGATGCAGGGCAACCCCTCGAGAAACTGGTCGCACAAATTCATGCCCAAGTTCTCCGTCGACCTGCAACTCTGGGACAACCTCAAATACCACTTCACCTATAGCGCCGAACTCTCCTTCTGGGGATACAACGCCGCTACAAAACAGAAGTACTACCTCTCGGGCAACAACAACTCCGACCACACCAGCGCCACCGCGTATAAAGGCAACAACTCGATCTGGCAGGTGGAAAACACACTGACCTACGACAAGACCTTCGGCAAGCACACCATCGGCATCGTGCTCGGACAGAGTGCCTTAAAATCGAAAGGCGATGAACTGGGAGGCTCTCACTGGAACCTCATCAATCCCGACAAACCCTCCATCAACTATACCACCGGCGGCGACTTGGAAATCTCCTACGACGGCGACGGCAAGATGACCGGCGCAAGAAGCAATGTGGGCGTGTGGGGCGCACCCTACGTGGAGCACCGCCTCTCCTCGCTCTTCGGACGCTTCAGCTACAACTACGATGAGCGCTACATGCTGCAAGCCACCATCCGCCGCGACGGTTCGTCGAGGTTCGGAAGCAACAACAAATACGGCACCTTCCCCTCCTTCTCCGTAGGATGGAACATCATGAACGAGGCTTTCATGCAAGACTACAGGTCATGGCTCACCAACTTGAAACTGCGCGCCAGCTGGGGAAAGAACGGTAGCGACGCCATCGACAACTTCGCCTACACCACCCTCACCTCCACCGGTGGCAGCAGCAACTACTACTTCGGCACACAGGCCGCTATGATCTACGGCTCAAAGGCCAACCGTCTGTCCAACGAGGACCTGAAATGGGAAGAGAGCGAGCAGACCGACTTAGGTATCGACCTCGGGCTCTTCAGCAACGCCCTCACCTTCTCCGTCGACTACTTCATCAAGAAGACCAACGGCATGATCATCGACAAGCCTATCCCCTCATACGTGGGCGAAGAGAAACCACTCGCCAATGTGGGCGACATGGAGAACTCCGGACTTGAGTTCGAACTGGGATACAAATGGCATATCAGCGACGCACTCTTCTCTGTCAAAGGCAACGCGTCCTATCTGCACAACAAGCTCAAGAACCTGGGCAACGACACAGGATTCCTCAACTGGGGCATCTCACAGTTCGCCGACGGTGCCACACGCGCAGAGAACGGACAGCCGTTCCCCTTCTTCTACGGCTACAAGACCGATGGTGTCTTCCAGAACATGGCTGAGGTCAACGCATACACCAATGCGGCAGGCTCACTCATCATGCCCGACGCCAAACCCGGCGACCTGAGATTCGTCGACATCAACGGCGACGGAAAGATCAGCTCCGACGACCGCACCAACATCGGCAGCGGCACACCAGACTGGACCTTCGGCCTCAATTTCAGCGCTGAATGGAAAGGATTCGATTTCACCGCCTTCTTCCAGGGCATCAGCGGCGCCGATGTCTTCGACGCTACCTACCGCCAGGACATCGCCTCCGGCAACTACCCCACCTGGGTGCTCTCACGTTGGACAGGAGAAGGCACCTCCAACAGAGTGCCCATCCTCAAGCAGGGTGACTCCAAGAACTGGGTCGTCAGCGACATCTACGTGCAAGACGGCTCCTATCTTCGCCTGAAGAACATCACTCTCGGATACACACTGCCGCAACATATCACACAGAAAATCGGCATCAGCCGCTTCCGTGCGTATGTAAGGGCAGAGAACCTCGTCACATGGACCAAATACTGGGGATTCGACCCGGAAATCGGTACCTCAAGCACATCTCTCGGTGTGGACTACGGAGTCTACCCGCAGGCACGCACATGGACTGTAGGATTCAACATCTCGCTTTAGTATACCCTTTCAACCATCAAAAAGCCAATTCATTATGAACAAGCATATTCCATTCATTTCAGGTATCATCGCCTCAGCATTCCTGTTCACAGCATGCAGCGACGACTTCATCGAGGTGAAGAATCCTACCGGGGAACCCCTCGAAGAATACTACACCAACGACGGGGCGCTCAACGAAGCCCTCACCTCAGCCTATGCTCCCCTCCACTGGCCCGACTGGGACAACGTGGCCTACAACGACCTCACCGTCGACGCCGAGATCATGGGCGACGACTTCTGGGTGGGCGGCGCAAGCATCACCGACAACCAGCACTGGCACAAGCTCTTCAACTTCGAGGCCGACGGCAACAACACACTGGCCACACTCTGGACCGACTTCTACAGCGGCATCAAAAGGTGCAACGACTGCATCAAATACTGCTCGTGGGGCGGTGGAACAGAGGCCAACCGCAGGTCGTATGAGATGCAGGCACGACTGCTCAGGGTCTACTACTACAACATCCTGTGGCACTACTACGGCAACGTGCCCTTCTACCTTGAGAACCTCTCTCTGCCCTACACGGCACCCCAGTTGCAGGCCGACGAGATCTACAACCTGCTGATGCCCGAGCTCGAGGACATCATCGCATCTGGCGTGCTGCCCATGAAATGGCCCACCAGTGAGTCGGGACGTGTCTCACAAGCCATGGCAATGATGCTCTATGCCGAGATGGCCATGTATCAGAACGACACAGCACGCTATCCGCAGGCACTCACCTTTATGAAACAGATCATCGCCGACAGCAACTATAAGCTCCATGGCGACTTCGCCGAACTGTGGAAAGAGAGCGGTGAGTGGTGCGAAGAGAGCATCTTTGAGATCAACTACAACGACGACCAGGCACAGCGCGACTGGGGCAAGGCCGCACTCAACGCCGGAGGCAGCATTCTGCCCACCCTCATCTCGCCCAACTCATGGCCCGGCGGCGATGGATGGAACAAAGGCGAAGACGGCTGGGGATTCCTGCCCATGAGAGTGGAAACCTACAACATGTATGCCGAGGGCGACCTCAGACGCGACGCCACCTGCTGGGACGTGAGAGGCACTTCATACACCGAGCGCTACCAAGACACCCATATCTGGCTCGCCAAGTACAGGCCGTTCAGCGACAACAACAAAGACTGCCCGACCTCGAAGAACCTCAACTACAACAACAACAAGCGCATCTACCGCTACGCAGAGACCCTGCTCAACGCAGCCGAACTGCTGATACTCACCGGAGGAAACGCCTCTGAGGCTGCAGGCTATGTCAACGAAGTGCGCCAGCGCGCCGGACTCGCCGCACTCTCCAGCGTGAGCATCGACGACATCATCCAGGAGCGCCATCTCGAATTCTGCGGCGAAGGCAAGCGCTACTTCGACCTCGTACGCTCGGGCAAGGCCGCCACGACCCTCGTCCCCGACTCCTACGGCTATCGCACCAACTCATGGACGCCCAGCAAGAAGCACATCCCGCTCTCTCAGTCGGAGCTCGACGCCGACCCCACGCTGGTGCAGAACAACTATTAATCCCCAACATTAATCATACACTACTATGATGACCCGTAAACACCAACATACAGCGATGGCCATCTTGGCCGCACTCGCCTTCGCGGCTTGCTCGCCCGACTCTTTCGAGGGAGCTGACCCCAACGGCATACCCACCATCGACGACGCCGACTTCACCATGACCGTCGACCAGGAGACCAACCAGATGATTGCCAACTACAATCCCAAGCCCGGCACCTACCCCATCTGGATCCTCAACAACAGCGCCTACTCCACCCTCAATGAAGTGGGATACAAGAACGACGAGGCTGGCACCTATACCGTGGAGCTCAAACTGGGCAACCGCAACGGCTTCAGCCAGCGAGGCATCACCAAGACCTTCACCTTCAACGAGACAAAAGTTGACTACACCGCCGACTTCCGCCGCATCTGCGACAAGGAATGGCGCATCGCCAACAAAGAGGTGGCGCACCTGGCTTGCGGACCCGCAGGAACGGCAGGCACTGAGTGGTGGTCGGCACAAGCCGACGAGAAGAAGGCCTTCGGACTCTACGACGACCGCATCACCTTCACCGCCACCACTCGCAAAGGCGGCACCTACACCTACAATCCCGGCGCCGACGGCATGACCTACGTCAATACCGGCACCACGAAGTGGGGCGGCAGCGACGCCGACTTCGACACGGCCATCGGCTCACAGAGTGCCGGATGGAGCTTTGAGGTGCTCGACTGGACCGACGCCGAGGGCAAGGTGGAGAAGCAGACCTATATCAAGCTGGACGCCAACACGGCATTCCCCTACATCAGTTCCGACGCTCAGTATGAGGCTCCTCTCTTCCGCATCGAGTCGCTCACAGCCAAGAAGATGGTGCTCATCTACGAGGCTCCCGACCGCTCCATCGCATGGCGCTTCATCTTCACCAGCGAGGCTGAGGAGAAGGAGTTCGCGGGATTCGATCCCAACAGCAACTACAACATGTGGAAGAACGCACAGTTCAACATGTTCTTCTGGTATGCTCCGGGATGGAACCAGATAGCCGACCCCGCATTCGAGGCCAACGGCAACGACTACACCGTCACGCTCAACGAGGCAACCACCGACCAGTGGCAGGCACAGATGGCCTTCAAGACCACCAACATCTCCACCTCGGCAGCTCAC